>NDHX01000009.1 GCA_013626165.1 bacterium Unc6 | reverse complement strand
AGCCCCATGTAAACATAGGCACGATAGGGCATGTGGACCATGGGAAAACGACCTTAACAGCGGCAATTACCCAGATATTAGCCCGGGATGGGAAAACCGAAGCCAAGAGCTTGAGTGAGATAGACAATGCCCCCGAGGAGAAGGAGCGAGGCTTAACCATAGCCATATCCCATGTAGAGTATGAAACGGAAGCCCGGCATTATGCCCACATAGACTGTCCGGGACATGCGGAAAAGGACTTTACGCCTATTCCAGGTGAGAGGTATTTGATCTACAAACTGGTCCGCCAGGAAATGGAGAAAGCAGGGCTTGACCTCCCTATTCTGGCACCTGCTTATGCGCATGGTGTTTGGACAGATACAGTGCTGATGCAGGCTATGGTGCTGGCGCCGGAGATTGTATTCCGGCATTTTGCCCTTGCCACTAAGACGGCACTTGCTCTTGTTGAAAGATATGTTGAGCTTGGTATTGAAATGATCGGAGTGGGAGGTGATTTTGCCGGCAACCGGGGGCCGTTGATCTCTCCGCTGTTATATCAGAAATTTATCGTGCCCGAAGTCCGTAAACTCTCCCAGAGGATCCATGCGGCGGGAAAAACAGCGGTAAACGCAAGCGACGGCAACCTCTGGCCGGTCATTGACGATTTCCTTTTGGGCTGTGAAGTAGACGGGTACATTGAGATCGACCTCAGGGCCGGGATGGAACTGCCGGAACTCAAGAGGAAATTCGGCTCGAAAATAACCTTTTTTGGAAATCTTGACTGTGCTAATCTATTATCTTTTGGCACACCGGCGCAGGTAAAAGAACATACCAAAGATTGTTTGCGAAAGGGTCTGGGTAACGGCGGGCATATCCTCTGTTGCAACAATGCCATTACAGAAAGTGTCCCGGTCGCAAATTACCGGGCTATTGGCGAAGGTTACCGGGAATTCTTTGGGTTGTAATTCGCCAGGCTAAACAATGAAACGAAGGGTAAAAAAATGAAGTTAAGGACGTTAGGGGATACCGCGATCAGACCGCATTCTGATTTCTCGCAACTCCTAAAGGTATTGTGGCGGGATGGAAAACCCAAACATGTTCCTTTTTACGAATTTTTCGTGAATCTCCCGGTTATGGAGACCAGCCTTGGTAAAAAACTCCCGGATAGCGCTTCCACCGTAGAATTCTATTATAGGGCCGGGTATGATTACTTGCCGGTTTGGCCCGGTCTTCCGATGGAGACAGGAGATCTCAAAGATACCAGGCCGGGTTATCCTATTAAAGACAGGGAAGGTTTTCGAAAATATCCCTGGCCGAACGAGTCTGAAATTACATTTTCCGAATTCGAAGCTGTGTCACCTATTCTGCCGGCGGGGATGAAGATCATCGGGCAAACAGGGGGTATCTTTGAGATGGCTCAGGCGCTTTGCGGTTACCAAGGTCTATGCCTGTTTCTGTCCGATGACCGCAAACTGGTATCCGACATCTTTGAACGCATCGGATTATTGTATGAAACGATGTATGCCGGTATGGCTTGCATCAAAGAAGTGGGCGCGGTGGTCATCAGTGATGATATGGGATTTAAGACTCAGACATTGATCTCTCCTGATGACTTAAAAGAATTTGTTTTGCCATGGCATAAGAGATTGGTCAAGATCATCCATAAAAACAAAAAGCCGTGTATCCTTCATTCCTGCGGACAGCTTTCAGCGATAATGGATGACTTGATCGAGGACGTTGGAATAGACGCGAAACATTCGTATGAAGGTATTATTCTTCCTGTTGCCGAGGCAAAGAAACTGTATGGTGACAGGATTGCGATTCTGGGCGGTTTCGATATTGATAGGCTTTGCCGGGGCAGTCAGGAAGAAATAAGAAATTACGTTGATTTTTTGATAGACGAAGTCGGCGGGACTGGAGGATACGCTCTCGGTTCCGGAAACAGTATTGCCGATTATGTGCCTGTTGCAAACTATTTGACTATGCTTGACCAGGGATGGAAAAGGAGAAGCGGTTAACAAAGAAAAAGGAGAAAGAAGATATGGGAAGATTAAAAGTGGGTGCGTTTTTATCGTCATTCAAACTTGACTTCAGGAGTGCACTGGCAAAAGCGCAGGAGATAGGACTTGCGGGGATGCAATTGTCAAGCCTGGGCGATGAAATTGATGTGGAGGATATCTCAAACAAGAAAGCCGTTGAAATCTGCCGGATGTTCAAAGACCATAACCTGGTCATTTCCTCTGTTTGCGGAGATATCGGCGGATTTGCCCTGGAAGACGAAGCAGAAGCAAAGAAACGCGTGGAAAAGACCAAGCGAATAATGGAAAACACAAAGATGCTGGGAGTTTCCATTGTGCAGACGCACATCGGGTTCATCCCGGAAGATTTTAACGACAAAGCGGTTGTTGTCATGAGGAAGTGCCTTGAAGATATAGGCTGGTATGGAGAGAAGATTAAAGTATCCCTGGCTACTGAGACAGGCCCGGAACCGGCCTTGATAATGAAAAAATTCCTTGATACCATCAAGATTCCGACAATCAAGGTTAACTATGATCCGGCCAATCTGGCCATGAACGGGTTTGATTACATTGGTGGTGTATATGAACTGAAAGATTATATTATTCATACCCATGCCAAAGACGGAAGAAAAACACCTGACGAAAAAGGCCGCAAAGAACAGCCCCTGGGTAAAGGAGAGGTTGATTTTCCCAAGTACATTAAAGCGCTGGATGAGATTGGGTTCAATGGTTTCTATGTAATTGAACGGGAAGTCGGTGAGAATCCAGTGGAAGATATCACCGAGGCCAAGCGATTTATTGACCAATTTTAAAAAAAAGCACACCTTGGGAGAGTTCTATGAAAAAGATAAGACATGGGATTATTGGATTTAGCGTCGGACAGTGGCATGCCGAAGAATTCGAAAAGGTCCCGGAAATAGAGGTTACAGCAGTAGCGGACATCTCGCCGGATCTGCTGAGAATGGCAAAAGACAAGGGAATCAAAAAACTCTATTCTAATTATCAGGAACTTTGCCAGGATCCTGATATTGATTCAGTAAGTGTCTGCCTTCCGAATTTTCTACACGCTCCAGCTGTCATAAAAGCGCTTGAGGCCGGCAAACACGTTCTTTGTGAGAAACCTCTGGCACATAATCTGGAGGACGGCAAAAGGATAGCAGAGGCGGCTGGGAAAAGCGATAAACTGGTTATGCTGGCTATGAAATTTCGTTTTTTACCTGAAACAGCATTTATTGTAGACAAGTTCCGGAAAGGTGAATTCGGAGATATCTATTACAGCTATACAACATACCTGCGTCCTTTGGGAGGGATACCTAACAAGCCCTCCTTTATTTGCCGGAAAAATTCCGGCGGAGGCAGTATGATTGATAACGGCGTGCACTTCCTGGATCTACAATGGCACCTTATGGGACATCCTAAGCCCGTCCACGCCCTTGGAATGACCTGTGCTAAATTCGGCCCATCATTATCTAAAGATTTTGATGTCGATGATTTCGCCGCAGGCATGATCCGCTTTTCCAATGGCTCAACCGCTGTTTTAGAAAACGCCTGGGCATGCATGACCCAAAAAGGAACATTCGGTTTGAGATATCTGGGGACTAAAGCCGGGGCAACCATCTGGCCCTTTTCAGTAAGTGAAGGAAGAGACGGTAAAGTAGAAGATATAACACCGGATCTTGCCGGGTATAAACACGTTTCCCAATTTCAGCATTTTGCCGACTGCATTTTAAAAGGGGTAAAATGTATTTCTCCAATAGAAGAGGGATTAGAACTGCTTAAGATGCTGGATGCGTTATATAGTTCCTCTAAACAGGGAAAGGGAGTGGATATACCCTGAAAAAGCTATTGATTATTTGTAACGTTTCTTCCCATAAAGAGCCTTAAATTCTTGCCGGTTATTATCAGTTTTAAGGAGAACTTAAAGCTGAGACCATCCTTTCCCTTACCATCCTTAAATAATCCAGCATCTTCCAGTCGCATGCCTGCATCTTAGCTCAAAAACGGCTTTCGGTAAAGCATAATATAACAAAGACTTAAGTGGGCAAATGTTCTATGCTTTGTATGCTTCAAAAAAGTTTGACAGTGTTGATCTGTTATGCTAATGTACTGGAGGGAGAGAGCAAAAAAACCGGGTTGATTGGCTTTAAAGCACGGAAAATCAAGCACAAGGAGTTCTTGAAAAGGCCCATTGGTTTGCAAAAATGCAAACTAATCAATTGTTCGCGAATTATCAGGTGAAGCGAATTGTTAGGAGGTGTGTGCATGACAGCAATTGCTAACTTGCGTTGCGAGCATCTTGACAACCCGATGGGTATGGAAACGCCCGCACCGAGACTAAGCTGGCGTATGGAGGCGGACAGGCGTGGAGCCCGTCAAACGGCTTGGGACAAAATATTTCAAGAAGTTTAAAAATAAGATACTTTCAGTACTGAAAGACAAAAAGATAATCAAGACAAGCCAGCAGATGGTGGATGCTACGGTGTATCCGGCAAACATCAAATATCTGACAAATATATGGGTTATAGAAAGCGCTAGGCAGTGGGTGGTAGAAACGATAAAAAGAGTAAGAAAAACTGAAGGGCTCAAAAAGAAAATCAGGACTTACTGTTGGAAAGCAAAAAAAATGTTATTCAGGCTTTACAAAGAAGAGGCAGCACACGATTAAAAAAGTACGGCAAGTCAAGAAGCAATTATTACAATGGACAAGGCGAAATATCAGGCAGTTAGAAGAACTAATGAGACAGGCAAAAGAATTACCAACCAGAGTAAGCATTGTAACGAAGGAAAAGGTCAAGGTTGCCCGTAAGATTTGCAAACAACAGTTAGAGATGTTGAAAGATAAAACCCATAGTGTTAAAGACCGAATAGTAAGTTTTCACAAGCCGAACATCAGACCGATTGTAAGAGAAAAAGCGGACAAGAAAGTAGAATTTGGTCCGAAAATAAGTGTAAGTCATGTTGACAGATATTTATTATTAGATAAATTTTTAACGGAAGCATATCACAAAAGCGCTGTACTAAACGAGAGTATTTCCCTCTATGAGGAACGGCTTGGGAAAAAGCCGGAGGTAGTCATCACCGATAAAATTTACGGTAGTAAAACCAACCGAGAGATGTGGCAGATGAAGAAATAAAAGCAGCGTTTGTGCCGTTGGGACGGAAAACTTTTGCGTCAGATTGAAGGCCAGGATTGGTGTTTCAAAAGTTCACTACGGGTTAGAGCGGTAAACTTTACAAAAACGAGGAGTTAAACATCCGATTGGGGCTGGTGGCGATGAACTTATCCACAACAATCGCAAGAATTTAATAAAGTCAAACAGGGTGAGCAACAAAATAGTAAATGTGAGAGGGCGTCTGTTTCAAAATATTGATAAAAAATAGTTTTTCAGCAGACCCTATTTAATAATTTAATATGATAGACCTGCATACACATTCATTATTAAGCGACGGGGTTCTTTTGCCATCAGAACTTGTAAGAAGGGCATATGTCAAGGGCTATAAAGTGATTGCCATAACTGACCACATAGATGCATCTAACCTTGAAAATGTACTGCCCGGACTTATCAATGCGTGCGCCACACTTGACAAAAAAGGTATGATAAGGGTTATACCCGGTGTTGAGATTACGCATGTAAGACCTGATGATACAAGAGAAATTGTAGAACAGGCAAGAATTTTAGGAGCAAAAATAGTTCTTGTCCACGGTGAGACACTTGTAGAACCTGTTCAGGCTGGAACGAATAAAACTGCTCTTGGCCTTGATATAGATATTCTTACACATCCGGGTCTTATTACATTGGAAGAAGCAAGGATTGCTGCAAAAAAAGGCATAAGACTTGAAATATCCTGCAGGAAAGGGCATTGCCTTTCAAACGGCCATATCGTAAAGATTGCAAAAAAAGCCGGTGCAAAACTTGTTCTTAATACAGACTCTCATAAACCGGATGATTTAAGAACAGATGAAGAGGTAAAAAAAATTGCAATCGGCGCAGGATTAGAACTGGAAGACTGGAAAAAAATCTGTTCTGATACCATTGAGTTTGTGAAAAAGTTTTTCAAGTGATACGCCCTAATATGATAAAAAAAGCAGTTATACTTGCCGCAGGGCTTGGGACAAGGATGCAAAAAAAAGACCCTGCTGTTGTTCTTGATAAGGAAACAGAATCTTTTGCCGATGAAGGTGCAAAAGGGTTGATTAAAATATCACAAACCCCCTTTATTGATTATGTTATAGACCAATTTTTGCAGGCAGGAATAAAAGAGTTCTGTTTTGTGATAAGACCTGTAGAAGATAAAATACAAGGACACTTAAAAAACCTAAAAAAGGCACACCCGGACATAAAAATATCTTTTGCTATTCAGAAACATCAAAAGGGAACAGCCGATGCGGTTCTTTGTGCAGAAGAGTTTGCAGGTAAAGACGAGTTTATTCTTTCTAACTATGATAATGTGTATGGTGTGGGAACATTGAAAAAATTGTGTTCAACAAAACCAAAAGTCTGTTATGTTGCAGCATATAAAAAAAGTTTTTTATTAAAAAACAGCAATATAAGAAAAGAAAGATTTAAAGGATTTGGTATTATACAATATAATGAACATTCAAGTCTTATAAGAATAGTTGAAAAACCTGAAGACCCTAAAAAATATAGTACAGAGGGAAGTATATATCTAAATATGAATCTTTTTAAGTTCACACCAGATATATTTAAAGCCTGCAGGTCTATAGGTTATGACCTAAAAAGAAACGAATATGAACTTCCTTCTGCTGTGCAGTATCTTGTTGACAAAAAATTTCCATTTTATATAATAAAAGGGTGTGATATAATTGTAGATATAACAGAAAGAAAAGATATACAAACCGCAAGAGAAATGTTAAAGAGTGTAAGGATAGAGAAACTAAAAAAACAAGGTGGCGGGTAAGAGCCGTCGTTTGTGAAAGCCGTTGTTTGTATACCGTATTCCGTATATAGTTGCCCGTTTTTTACGGAATACGATATACGAAATACGGTCTACGAAAGAAAATAGGAGGTGTATATGGTAGAATATGATTTTTTAAAAGACCCAAAGGCAGTAGAAGAAATTAACAAGTTCAAGTGGGTTGAAAGTGAAAAGGCAGGCTATGATATTGGATTTGAAAAAGCTGCCAAAGATTGGATTGAAAAACATGGTGATGCCTATCTTGAAAAATGTTGTAAAAAAACTGCCCCGACTGTTAAAAAAGCAACATCTTGCTCTAGTGGAAAGCCATCAAAAATAACGAAGAGAAAATAGGCAAAGTGCAAATTGAGACCCTTACAAAACCCTAATAACGGGTGACAGGTAACTGGCATTCCGGTGCTCTGGTGCGCGGGTGCCCTGGTGCTCTGGTGTGTGGGATTGGGGTTGTGCCGTCGGGAACTTAAGTATCTTATGTCAATAATAAAAATAAAAGATTTGCCTAAAAAAGATGTGCCAATACCTTTTCGGGCAGAAACTTATTTTGATTTTAAGGCTCATCCTTTTGTTCATAAAGATATATTTAAAAAAGCAGGTTCTGTTGTTTCTGTTCTTGATGTTATAGGAGATTATATACTAAAATGGTTACAGAACAGAACAAAAGATAGAAAAAATTATGTAGAAAGGCCCCTCCTGCTTACTTCTCCAATCTCTGGCAAACTTAAGGTCATATCTGATGGAGATGTGGTATTTAAGCCTCTCTCAGTATTTTCTTTTCCTGTAAATGATTTTGCAGAACCAGATCCTATTTTTGTATCAAAAGGGTCTGTTGTTTTTGGTACAAATCTTTTTGTTTCTGAAGGTGGTTTATTTATAGGCAAAGATACGACAGTTGAGCCCTGTTCAACCATAAAAGGACCTGTAATTATAGGAGACAGATGTCAGATCAGAGGCAATGCATATATAAGAGGACCTGTTATTATTGGAAATGATGTTATAGTAGGAGGAGAGATAAAAAACAGTATCTTGATGGATGGCGCCAAATTTCCTCATATTTCATATTTAGGTGATAGTATTTGTGGATATAAATCGCATTTTGGAAACCAGGCCACAAGTGCAAACTTTGGTATATTTTCCTCAACCGGACAAAAAAAGAATGTAATTATAGAATATGAAGGTGAAAAGTATGATCTTGGAAGAAGAAAAATAGGCGTTGTATTAGGTGATTTTTCACAAGTGGGATGCAGTTGTGTAACATCACCTGGAACATTTATAGGTAAAAATACAGTTGTGTACCCGCTTGCACTTCTTCCAAAAGGTTTTTATCCATCAGAGAGCATCATAAAATACAAACCCAACGAACACATAGAAATTGTAGAACGGTTATGAATCTGCAACCCCTGCTAGTTCTTCTTGTGAATACTGCCCCTCCAATATGAGTTTCCCGTTGCCGTCCACTTTAAATTTCGCGCTTTCCCAGTTAAAATCTGACGGTAATTCCGTAACAACCGTAATAATATTCCATGGTATCCATCTTATTTTAATCTTTCCCACATCAACACTTTTTGCAGTCTTATAGTTACTTGTTCTATAGTGAAATACCTTGCATCTTAGTCTCAGATAATGTTCGGTTTCTTCAAGGATTTCACCGATAACAACATGGTTTTTTGCCTCCGGATATTCTTTTTTCTGTCTTATCTTAACAATTGTTCTTTTTTCCATAACACCCTCCGCTGAATTACATATTATCTGCGGGTTTGTGAAAACAATGTGGAGGAAAGGTGAAAAAATTGTAAAATTTATCTGTCTGCCTCAGCCCTGACTTGGGGGGCGGGTAGGTGGGTTGGCAACCGGAATTGTAAAACTAAATGTTGAACCTTTTCCCATTTCCGATCTTACCCAGATATCTCCATTATGTGCCTGAACAATATGTTTTACTATTGAAAGTCCAAGCCCTGTGCCTCCTGTTTCAATTGACCTTGCCCTATCCACACGGTAAAATCTTTCAAACATTCTTTGTATGTCTTTTTCCGGTATTCCGATACCTGTGTCTGACACATCAATCTGGATGGTGCCATCTTTTGAAAATGCAGATATTGTAATATTCCCACCGCCGGGTGTATATCTTATAGCGTTATCAAGAAGATTAAGGAAAACTTGTGATAATTTTGAGTCGTCTGCTTTAATCATCGGAATATTTTTGGGAATGTTTAATATTAATTGAATCTGTTTTGACTTCACTTGTGTTTCTATAATAGACACAACCTTTTTTATCGTTGTTGATATGTCAATATCCTGAAAAACGAGCTTCATTCTGCTTGATTCTAATTTGGAAAGGTCCAAAAGGTCATTGATAAGCCTGCAAAGTCTTTCACTGGCTTTATATATAATACTTACGAATTCTCTGTTATGTTTTTTATCATCTATACCGCTCTTAAGAAGTGTTTCCGCATAGCCATGGATACTGGAAACAGGCGTTCTTAATTCATGTGATACATTTGCTACAAAATCCTGTCTTACCTTTTCAAGTTTTCTTATCTGTGTTATATCATGGAATACTAAAACAGCACCTTCTACACTTGCATTTCTTTGGACAGGGGCACTGTTTATCTTAAGGGTCTTTTCCTCAAATGTAGGAAGTGAGATCTCTTCGCTTATAATCTCCCCTTTAAGAGTTTTATCTACAACATCCTGGATAATATTGTTTCTTACCACCTCCAGGGGCATCTTTCCCTCAAAGGGAATGTCTATAAAAAATGTTTTTTTAAAAGACGGGTTCATAAGTCTTATGGCGCCTTTCTTATTTACGACGAGAACCCCTTCAAGCATACTTGACAGAATCGCCTCAAGTTCCGCCATACCAAACCTGTCTTTTTGATTTTCCAGTTTCAGTTCGTCTTTAAGATCTTCTTTATCAAGAGATATTTTTCTTATAACAGAAGACTGGTTATGTATTTTCATCTGCAGGTAGATTGAAACCGCTAAAAGTAAAAGTATTAGAATCAGAAAAAACATTTATTCCATCTCCTTAAACCGGTATCCGACGCCTCTTACGGTTTCTATCATATCTTTTTGTTTTCCCAATTTCTGTCTTATTCTTTTTATGTGCGTATCCACCGTTCTTGTGAAAATCTCACTTTCAATGCCCCATACATCCGAAAGTAAATCTTCCCGGGATTGCACCCTTCCTGCTCTTTCGATAAGAAGAAGCAGCAGTTTGAATTCCATCGCGGTAAAAGGAACATCCTTGTTTTTTACCGTAATCTTATGTTTTGGTATATCAATTGTTATATCGCCTATGTTTATGGTTTCTTCCGGCTTTTTTTCCTCTTTTCTTTTTAGGACCGCTTTTATCCTGAGTACAAGTTCTCTTATGCTGAATGGCTTTACAATATAGTCATCCGCTCCAAGTTCAAGCCCTACAACCCTGTCAACCTCTTGACCCTTTGCTGTAAGCATAATGATAGGTACGCTTTTAAGGCTACTGTGCTGTTTTATAATGCGGCAGAATTCAAAACCATCCATACCCGGAAGCATTATATCAAGTATTACTAAATTGGCTGCCCTATTTTTTAATATTTCAATCGCCTTTTCTCCGTTTGAGACAACCGTGCAATCATAATGTTCCCTTTCAAGATTATATTTTACAAGTTTTGATATGTGTGGGTCATCTTCAATAATAAGTATGTTCAACCTGCTCATAGTATCATATTAACATAAATAAAGTTTTTTTCAATACCCGACCTACCGAGCCCCCGGACAAGTTAAGGGCAAGCCCTCAACAAGGACGATGGGAAAGGGAAATTTCAAAACAAGAAAAACAACACACCCAAAGGGTGCCCGAAGGGTGCCCGAATTCACAAACATTTCACAAATCCTCCATTATTTTGACACCATCCTTGATTATACTTATCTACAAGAGTAAAAGAAGGAGGTGTCTATGTCCCCGTATAATTTTCTTGCCGACCCAGAGGCACTTGAAGAGATTACAAAGCACAAATGGATTGAAAGTGAAAAGACAGGTTCTGATGTAGGGATGGAAAAGGCTGCCATTGAATGGATACAAAGGCATGGCAAAGATTGGCTCAAAACCCACAGAAAAGAATTTTGCGAACCTAAAAAAATAAAGGTCCAGATTCATAAATCGGCAAAAAGACCTAAAAGATATTTTTAAGTATGCCTTTGAAGCTTATAGGGACCGAAAAAAACATCCCTGCCTGGCCCTACCCCGACTGAGTCTAAGGGGGTAGGCCCTTGTTTATTCCTATTAGCCAGAGATTCTTCCCCTTCACTTTGTTCAGGATCAGAACGATGGGTCGTAGGATATAGAAAACTCCCAGACCCCTCATGTATTTAAATCCCCTACTTGCTGTGTCCCGTATCACCCAAATATCTCTTTTAAGTCTTTTTCAGGTTTTGTTATAAGTTTTAGGTCAAACTTTTCCTGTATTATTTTGAATACATTCGGTGTTATGAATGCAGGAGGAGTAGGGCCCAGCCTTATACCTTTTACGCCAAGATAAAGTAGACTTAAAAGTATTGCCACCGCTTTTTGTTCATACCAGGAAAGTATAAGGGAAAGCGGTAGTTCGTTTACAGTGCAGTTGAACGCCTTTGCAAGTTCAAGTGCAACCTGAATTGCAGAATATGCGTTGTTGCACTGCCCTATATCTATAAGTCTCGGTATCCCGTCAATTGTTCCGAATTCAAGATTATTGAGCCTGTATTTTATAACCCGATGGAATAAGCATCCACCCTATTTCTCTTTTTTACTTTCAACAGGAACTATGTCTTACCTAATCCCTATACCTGTTCACTATCGGGAATCTTCTGTCTTTACCGAACGCTTTTGGTGTAATCTTTATACCGGGTGCTCCCTGTCTTCTTTTGTATTCGTTATGGTCAACTGTATGTAAAACAGGACGAACAACATCTGCTGGATATCCCTTTTTAACTATTTCTTCAAAAGACATTTCATCTTCTATATATAGTTTAAGTATGGCATCAAGAACTTTATATGGCGGCAGTGTATCTTCATCTTTCTGATTTTCTTTTAACTCTGCGGAAGGAGCCCTTTTTATTATGCCTTCCGGAATAATCTTTTTCTTGTCTTTTTCATTTAAGTATCTTACAATTTTATAAACCAGTGTTTTTGGAACATCTTTTATTACTGCAAATCCGCCTGCCATATCTCCGTAAAGTGTGCAATACCCCATACTCAATTCACTCTTGTTGCCTGTTGAAAGCACAAGCCATCCAAACTTATTTGAAAATGCCATAAGAATGTCCCCACGAATTCTTGCCTGGAGGTTTTCTTCTGCAATCCCGGACTGTGTTTCTTTGAAAAAAAAGTGTAGCATTTTTAAGAATGTACTGAAAATTTTTTCTATTGAAATAATATGATAGTTTATCCCAAGATTTTTACAAACAATTTGAGCATCTTTTATAGTCTGTTTTGATGAATACCTTGAAGGCATAATAAGCGCATTTACATTTTCACTTCCTATTGCATCACCTGCAATCTTTGCTGTAAGCGCACTGTCAATTCCGCCGCTTACCCCCAGTAAAATCTTTTTAAATTTATTTTTTAAAATATAATCCCGCGTCCCTAACACAAGTGCCTTATATACTTCTTCTTCGGTTTTAAGATATTTTGCGTTTTTCTGTTCAGAAATTATGATAAGATTTTCTTTTTCTTTTTTCAGTACTATTGTAGAAGTTGTTTCCTTAAAGTGCTCACCTCTGAATATAATTTCTCCGTTTTTTGAGCATACCAAATTCCCACCGTCAAAAAGAAGTTCATCCTGCCCCCCTACAAGATTTACATAAACTGTCGGCAGGTTATATGTCCTTGCTATGTTTTTCAGCAGACTTTCTCGTGCATGGCATTTAAGCATGTGATAGGGAGAGGCAGATATATTTATAAGAATGTCGGGTTTTAGTTTATAAAGCCCTTTTAAGGCATTACTCTCTATCTCCCACATATCTTCGCATATGGTAAGCCCTAATTTTATTCCGCCGATTATAAATACCTCAGCCTTATTTCCGTTTTGAAAATATCTTTTCTCATCAAATACACCATAGTTTGGAAGAATTATCTTGCTGTAGACGACTTTAAGCCTGCTGTCTTTTATCACCGCCATTGAATTAAAAAGTGAATTCTTTTTTTTATCAACAAAACCGAGCATAACACAGATTTTTTGACAGGACTCTATAATCTGGTAAAGGGCTGTTTTGTTATCATCTATAAATGTTTTTTTAAAAAGAAGGTCCTCGGGAGGATACCCGCACAGGCACATTTCAGGGAATATTATTATGTCAATACCCATGCCTTGCGCCTGTTTTATTTTTTGTATAATTTTTTCTTTATTGTTCTGAATATCACCCACAGTTGAATTTATACTGCATAGCCCAAGTTTTAACATATTTTTATTATCTTATATAATTTGATTTATTTCAAGATGTCTGATAGAACAAAATCGAGGGGATGGAATAGATATGGCAAAAAAACTTTTACCATTGGTGTTTGTTTTCTCTGCTGTCTGCACCTGCCTGTGCGAAGATAGTAAAGACCTAAATTTTTTTTATGAGGTTATTGCCCCTCCCATTGTGAAAAATATGGCAAAAACTACTATTGCTGTTGCAGATATTGAAAAATTAAAACTAAAATATAAAGAAAAGATATTAGATATGCAGGAAAATAAGTTTAAATATAGACTTCAACAGATTGTCCAGAAAATAAAAGGGACAAAATTAGAAGGGTCCTTCGGTTTAAATCTTCATATGACAAAACAAGAAGCAGCGGCTGCTATACAAAAAATAACAAAAAAAGATTTGTATGAAACCATTGAGTTAATCCCAGATGAAATAATAGCAGCAGAGTTAAAAGAATATTTTCAAAAGCATAAAGACGAAGGAGAAGACAGGGACATTGTGACCAGGTTAGAAAACTTAAAAAGGCGGGTTCTTGAAGAGAAGTAGGTTATGAGCAACCCCTAAGGTCAGGCAGGGACGGGTATCCGGTTATTTGATTTTTTCCATTGCATGATGCCTGATATCTTCTCCTTTTACCATATATATTACATCTTCTGCAATGTTTGTGGCATGGTCTGCGATTCTTTCAAGATGTCTTGATACAAGTATCAATTCTATTGCCCTTGTGATTGTTTTTTGGTCTTCCATCATATATGTTAGAAGTTCTCTGAGTATCTGGTCTTTAAGCCCATCTACCTCGTTATCATTTTCACATACTGTTTTTGCAAGTTCTGCGTCCCACCTTACAAATGCATCAATGCTGCTCTTGACCATATTTTCGGCAAGCCTTGCCATTCTTGGTATATCAATAAGTCGTTTTAGCAACGGTTCTGTAATAAGTTTCTGCGAGCACTCTGCGATATTTACTGCCAGATCTCCTATTCTTTCAAGTTCGTCGCTTATTTTCATTGTCATTGTAAGAAATCTCAAATCAATAGCGGTTGGTTGATGAAGAGCAATAAGTTTAAGACAGGTTTCATCTACTTCCATCTGCATGTTATTTATTTGTTCATCCGATTCTATAACCTTTTTTGCTATCTCCTCATCTCTTGAAACCAGCGCATCTATACAAGAACGGACACGAGACTCTGCAAGTGCAGCCATACGAAGAAGATTTTCTTTTAATAGGTTTAATTCCTCATCAAAATGTCTCTGCATAATCATTCCTATTTTTGGTGTTAATGTAAGTTAAATTTGTTTTAGTATAACAAAGGATAACACAAATGTCAACTTAAATTTTTTAATAAAGATTAAGTTATAGCTCAAGGCTCTTTTAAAAAAAATGAAATTTTAAGATTAAATATGGTATAATCTACTGTAAGCGTTGAAATATCGAGGTGTTAAGGTATCAAAAGGTAGTAGGTAGGAGGTAGCAGGTAGGGGGTAGGAGGAAATAAGCCCCTATCTACTATCTACTATCTACTATCTACTAATCCTGTTATCTTAAAAGAGGGAGGCATATGGAGATAAAAAAAATTACAATTACTGAGATGTTGCAAAGGAAAAAAGAAGGTAAAAAAATTACAATGCTTACTGCATATGATTATCCTATGGCATCTTTTATTGAAAAGTCAGGTATTGATATAATACTTGTTGGAGATTCTGCTGCTATGGTTGTGCATGGGCATCAGAATACACTTCCTATAACTATGGATGAGATGCTTGTTCATTGCAGGGCAGTCCGACGCGGGGCACAAGGGACATTTATTGTTGGGGATATGCCATTTTTATCATATCAAACCTCAATACAGGATGCGATCTTGAATGCGGGAAGGTTCTTAAAAGAGGGTTTTTGTGATGCTGTAAAAATAGAAGGCGGAATGCCAGTGGTTCCTGTTCTTAAGGCAATAACCGACACAGGTATACCCGTTATGGCGCATATCGGGCTTACTCCCCAGAGCGCGACACAGCTTGGAGGATTTAAGGTTCAGGGAAAGGATAGTAAGGATGCACAGGCTCTTGTTGACTCTGCTATTGCTTTACAGAATGCAGGGGCCTTCTGTGTGCTTATGGAGTGTGTGCCTGACAGGGTTGCAGAGTTTGTTACAAAAAAGATTATTCTTCCGACCATAGGTATAGGTGCAGGAAGCGGTTGTGACGGACAGGTTCTTGTAACACATGATATGTTGGGTCTTTTTGAAAGGTTTGTCCCAAAGTTTGCAAAAAAATATGTTGTTCTTTCGGAACAGATACGGAAAGGAATAGAAGTTTTTAAACAGGAGGTTGAGCAGGGTAAATTCCCTTCTCCTGAACATTCTTTTACGGTGGCTGATGAGGTGGTAAAGAATTTGAAATGAAGCAGCCTCTTACATATTTTTGCAACTAAGAAACACCGTTTGATTAAAAAGGTCTTGAGGCAGGCCCTGTGAAACTTATCCCTCGCTTTCGTTAAGGGCGGGTCTTGTGAAAACTAAGGGGGTAATATGAATAGAATCTTTGCTATAGCACACAACACACTTAAACAAGGGATAAGGCTAAAAATATCTCTTATTATAATATTGTTTCTTATCCTTGTTGTTATAGGATTTCCGTTTGCTGTTCAGTCTGATGGAACACAAAAAGGAAGGATACAGATTATCCTTGTATATTCAATCTCGCTTGCAGGATTTCTTTTAAGTGTTCTTACAATTTTTTTATCAACCACAACAATGTGTAAAGACATATCATCGCATCAGATAATGACTGTTGATATAAAGCCTGTCCGAAGGTATGAAATTCTCATCGGCAAATGGCTCGGAATAATGTTTTTAAATATGTTTCTTGTATTCTGTATGGGATGTGTTATGTATTTTGTTATAAAAATTGCACAAAAAATTCCTGCAAAAGAAACATCTGCTATGCATTCTGCAGCAGATATACTTATTTCCAGAAAAAAATTTATGCCCCAACCGATGGATATAGAAAAGTTGGTTGAAAGAGAAATAGAACAGCGTAAAAAATACTCAGAGATTCCACCCGGTGTTACAGAAGAAAAATTAAGACACAATTTAAGAAGAGCTATTGAAAGAAGTGTCCGAGCAGTTCCGCCGAATTATGAAACAGAATGGATTATAAAAGGCATAAAAAGCCCAAAAGGTGATATTGTTGCAAGATATAAATTTCACACAGGAAGGCCGTTGACTGAAACTGGACAGAAACAACAGTTAATAGGTGTGTGGACTGCGGGGAAAAGAGAAAAAGGAAATTTTGTTGAAATTCCTGTTTCTAATGCAGCAGATGTCTTCCACCAGATATACATCCCAAGAGAGGTGCTTGACAATGATACGCTTTATCTTTCTTATGCAAACATTGACCCTCTGAATATCACTGTGCTTTTTCCAGTGCATGATGGTGTAGAGGTGATGGCACCTGTTGGAGGTTTTTCATTTAATTTTTTTAAGGGGCTTTTACTTCTTCTTATAGGGATTGCATTTATTTCAACAATCGGTATAATTACGGGAAGCATATTTTCTTTTCCGACTGCAATTGCAGTATGTATATTCATTTATGGTCTGAGTCTTTCTACAGGATTTGTAAGAGAACTTGCATTCATGGAAGCTCATCAATGCCCTGGATGTCCTGCACACACACATACTGAGGAACAAAAACCTGTGGGCATAGGAGCAAATGTTTTAGGGGACATCTCAAGATATTTTTTCAAGGGGATACTTCTTTTAATCCCCGATATAAACAAAACAAACCCCTCTGGCTATCTTTCAACCGGAATATTCATATCATTTTTTGATGTGCTAAGGCAGTTTTTTTCAATTATTATGTTAAGGGTTATTCCGTTGTTTCTGGCTGGGTTTTATTTTTTTTATAGAAGAGAAATTGCCCTGGGGGATACCAGTATGTAAAAAGGAGGAATGTGAAATATATTATTCTTGTTGGTGATGGGATGGCGGACTATCCTTTGAAAGAATTTTCAAATAGAACCCCTCTTCAGGTTGCAAGAACTCCGAACATGGATTGGGTTGCAGGCAATGGTATATTGGGAACAGTTAGACTCATCCCCCATGGAATGCAACCAGGAAGTGATGTTGCAAATTTAAGTATATTAGGGTTTAATCCTAAAAAAAAGTATCCCGGCAGAGGCCCTCTTGAAGCGGCACATATAGGATGTGAAACAAAAAACGATGAAGTTATTTTCAGGTGTAATTTTGTAACAATAAGTGATGGAACAATGGTAGACTACAGTGCAGGTCATATTAAAACAGAAGAAGGCGGAAGGCTCATAGACATACTTAATAAAGATTTTGCTTCTCATGCTGAAAAATTTTGTAAAGGAGTAAGTTACAGAAACATTTGTATTATAAAAACATGGGATAAGAAAGAATTAAAAGGACTGTGTGAGGTTAAGTGTGTCCCTCCTCACGATATAATAGGAAAGCACATAAAGCCATATCTTCCCAAAGGTAGATATGCACCAAGAATACGGGATGTAATGAATTTAGCAACATTTATACTTGAAAAACAGGATATAAACAGAATAAGAATTGACTTAAAAGAAAATCCTGCAAATTCAATCTGGCTATGGGGACAGGGAACAAAGGCACAACCTATGTGTTTTAAGGAAAGGTTTGGTATTTCTGGGTGTGTGATTTCAGGTGTTGATTTGATAAAAGGGATTGGTGGAATAATGGGGCTTGATGTTATAAATGTTGAAGGAGCAACCGGCTATTATGATACAAACTATAAAGGCCAGGCAGACGCAGGGCTTGAATCTTTAAAGAAATCTGATTTTGTGTTTATACATGTAGAAGCGCCTGATGAGGCATCACACAATGGAGATACAAGAGAAAAAATTATAGCAATAGAAAGGTTTGATAGGATGATAGTCGGCCCTTTTATAGAATACATAAAAGCAAATCCTGCAAGACTTCTTGTCCTTCCTGACCATGCAACGCCGCTGTCTAAAAGAACACACACCTCTGAACCTGTTTGTTTTGCAATGGCTGGAAGCGGTATAGACATCTGCAATCCAGGACTTGGGTTTAATGAGTCCGATGCGGCAAAGACAGGATATAATATTGAGAAAGGGTATGAACTTATTGGGGAAATGATAAAGGGTAGTAGGTAGTAGATAGTAGATAGGAGGTAGGAGATAGGAGGTAACTTTTAAAAAATGAAAGAAATTGTAGTTCAAAAATATGGCGGAACAAGCATGGCAAATGCTAAAAAAATTATGAATGTTGCAGAAAGGGTTGTTAAATCCTATCGTTCCGGGAAAAATGTTGTTGTAGTAGTGTCTGCACTTGGCAGCACCACAGATGATCTTCTTAAGCTTTCAAAAAAGATTATAAAAAATCCGCCCCAAAGAGAACTTGATATGCTTCTTTCCACAGGTGAACAGGTAAGCATTGCACTGCTTGCAATGGCCATACATAATCTTGGAGAAGGCGCAATATCATTAACAGGTGCTCAGGTTGGAATTATCACAGATGGGGCGTATACAAATGCAAAGATACTTTCTTTAAAACCTAAAAGGATACTTGAAGAACTTAAAAAAAAGAAGATTGTGGTTGTTGCAGGTTTTCAAGGCACTACAGAAAAAGATGATATAACCACACTTGGGAGAGGAGGGTCCAATCTTACAGCAGTTGCGCTGGCAAAGGCATTAAATGTTCAATGTTGCCAGATGTACACGGATGTGAACGGTATATATACATCGGACCCAAAGATAGTGCCGGATGCACGAAAGATTGATAGAATAAGTTATGACGAGATGCTTGAGATGGCATCACTTGGCGCACAGGTTCTTCAGGCAAGGTCTATAGAGTTTGCAAAAAAATACAATATCGTAATAGATGTAAGGTCAAGTTTTAATGAAAAACCGGGTACATTGATTGTAGAGGAGGTCCAGAATATGGAAGGAAGTGTTGTAACGGGTGTTACAGTTCAGAAAGATGAGGCAAAACTTACCGTGTGTGATGTTCCAGACAGGAAGGGTGTTGCGGCAAAGCTATTCAGACACCTATCAGATGCAAATGTAAATGTTGATATGATAGTTCAGAATATAAGTAGGACTGGAACCACGGATATTTCTTTTACTGTCCACAAGAATGATATTAAAAAGGCAAAAGATGTGTCCTGCAAGATAGCAAAAGAAATAAAAGCAGGAGATATAATTGAAGACCTTGATATTGCAAAAATTTCAATTGTAGGCGCCGGTATGAAAACTCATACAGGGGTTGCTGCTGTTATGTTTGAGACATTTGCGAAAGAAGGCATCAATATAAAGATGATATCAACATCAGAGATTAAGATATCCTGTATAATAAAAAAAAGGTATGCAGAGCAAGCGGCCCGCGCCATACATACAATGTTTGGACTTGGGAAAAAATAAAAGAAAGAGCGAAGAATGATAGCATGGTTTATTAAAGGTGGTCCTGTTATGTATCCGATTGCACTTTGTTCAATCATTGCGCTTGCAATCATTATGGAAAGATTCTATCATCTTTATAGGGCAAGAATAAATACAGATGAATTTTTAAAAAAGATCACATTGCTCTTAAAAAAAGGTTCAATAAAAGAGGCGATAGAGGTTTGTGAAAACACACCAGGCCCTGTTGCTCACATCCTTAAGGCAGGTATATTAAAACATGACAAGACAAAACAAGAAATAAAAGAAACCATAGAGGAGGCAGGCTCACAGGAAACACCTCGGATGGAAAAAAATCTTGGGATTCTTGCAACAATTGCTCATATATCACCACTTCTGGGACTTTTAGGAACTGTCACTGGTATGGTTCGTTGTTTTAGAACAATAGAGATTCAATCAATTGCAGGAAGTCCTGTAAATCCAGGCATGTTAGCGGCGGGTATATGGGAGGCATTGACAACAACTGTTGCAGGGCTTGTTGTTGCAATACCGACACTGGTTGCATACAATTATCTTGTGGCATTAGTAGACAGGATGGTTCTTGATATGGAAAGAAGCTCAGTAGAGTTGATAAGGGTAGTTGAAGAAAAAGAGGCGAACCTGTGAGATTTAAGAGAAGAGTAAAAACTATAACAGGTGAACTT
This sequence comes from bacterium Unc6, assembly GCA_013626165.1. Classification (NCBI taxonomy): domain Bacteria; kingdom Pseudomonadati; phylum Candidatus Omnitrophota; genus Candidatus Velesiimonas; species Candidatus Velesiimonas alkalicola. The sequence continues at coordinate 46,277 of NDHX01000009.1, read as the reverse complement.
GGAACAATAGATATTGCTCCTCTTATAGATGTTGTCTTTCAGTTGCTTATATTTTTCATGCTTACATCTACATTTATTATTCAACCCGGCGTAAGGGTAAGACTGCCAAGGGCGGTTACAAGTGAAGTGCTTGATGAGAAAAATCTTGTAATAACAATAACAGGTGAAAATGTTCTTTATATTCAGGATAAGGTTGTAACACTGTCTGAATTAAGGGTTATGCTAAGGGAAGCAGCAAGGAAAAATATTTCTGTCCTTATAAAGTCCGACAGGACTGTTTCTATCGGCAGGGTTGTTGAAATATGGGATATATGCAGACAGGAAAACATCAGCCAGCTTAATATTGCAACACAACAGTTGCTTGAGAGATGAAGAATATAACCGGATTAAAAGATAATATTGTTTCATTGACAATTTTTATTTTTTTATCTTTTACCTTCCATATATTATGTGGATATGCCGTAAAAGTTGTAGTGCAGGTGTCGGCTGTTGAAAGGATTCCGATAAGTGAGATTTTTTTCCTCGGGCCCATTCTTGGAGAAACCATAACAGGTATCCAGATCAGACGGGAAAAAGCGGTTAAGAAACCATACTTTATAGAAGAGGTTAAAAGTCCACCAATTATTAAAAAAGATATACTTATTACAAAAACAGACAGCAAAAAATCAGACTATGTAAACAAATTTCTTATAAACTCTGAAAATGTAGTCCAAATGTTACGTCGCAGGGCTTTTGAAAAGCAGGTTGAATTGTTTTCAGGCTCTGATATAGAAGAGGCTGGCGACATAGATATTATCTATAAGCCTGTTTTACCAAAGTATGCAGGGTGGTTAAGCAAAGACTACGAAGGAGATATTACAGTAGGATTGGGATTTATTATTGATAAAGATGGTATCCCACATTCTGTAAGGGTTATATCATCAAGTGCAGACCCGGCTGTGGACCTTCTTGCATTACAATATGTAAAAAGATTAATATTTGACAACCCAGATAAAAAACCTCGTTCGGGCATTATTTATGTAAAAATTGTTTCTCGTCCGTTCAGAGAGAACATAGAAGATATGGCAGCCGGAAAATGATTGAGATAGATATGTCCATTGCTATTTCTATATTTATGTGCACAATGTTGCTTTTTTTTAGTTTTTTATGGGTTTGTAGGTCAGCAAGGTTTGTGAAAAGAAAAGAAGATATAATTTCTGGTATCTGGAAATGTCAAGTGTGCACACATACATACTGGGATAGTTCAAAAGAAATGTCTAAGTGTCCTGTGTGTAAAAGTTATAATAAAAAGGAGATGGTATGATAACAGAGATTGGTATAACAGCAGGAGAGATATGGCATTATCTTGATCAGCATGGAAGGGCAAAACTTTCTGCTCTTATAAAAGGGATAGAAAGACAAAAAGAATTAGTTTTAATGAGCGTCGGATGGCTTGCAAGAGAAGGGCATGTTATAGTGGAAGGGACACTGGAGTGTGATTTTGAAATTTATTTAAGACAACAATGAAGATAGGAATTGTTTTAACCACTGTTTCAAACTTAAAAGACGCTAAAAGGCTTGCCTATATCTGTTTGCGGTCAAAAAATACTGCCTGTGTGTCAATCATTCCACAGGCAAGGTCTATATACAGGTGGAAAAAGAAGATAGAGGAGCAGAAGGAGTTGGTTTTAATATTTAAAACAACCTTGGCCAATCTCAATTCTCTGCAAGAGGTCATAAAGTTTTCTCATCCTTACGAACTGCCGGAGATTATTGCTGTCAGGGTCTGTGCTTCATCAGAATATGCCAGGTGGGTTTCTTCGTTTCGGAATGTATGAAAATTGTATTTTTCGGTTCTTCCTGTTTTGCTGTTGAAGTATTAAAAATACTTTCACAATCAAAATTTAAGCCGATTGTCGTTATAACACCTCTTGCAAAAACAAGGGGAAGAAATTTAAAAGTACTGCCTGCTCCGGTAGAAGAATTTGCAAAAGACTCTGGCTTAAATTGCTTGCCAGTGTCTGATGTCAACTCAAAAGAATCGTTAAAAAAAATTTTAAGTTTAGGACCAGATATCTGTATATCTATTGCTTTTGGTCAGATATTTAAACAACCTGTATTAGAGATACCCAAAAATGTTTTTTTAAATGTGCATGCTTCTATGCTTCCTGTTTTAAGAGGGCCTGCACCTGTCCAGCATTCCATACTTAATGGTGATACTGCCACAGGCATAACAATACAAAAGGTTTGCTTAAAGGTTGATGCAGGAGATATATTGCTTCAAAAATCTATACCTATCGGGCAGGATGAAGATGCTCTGTTGTTAGCACACAGACTTTCCAGGATTGCAGGCGAATATCTGATACAGGCACTTGATATAATATCATTGGGCAGGGCAGTATATATCCAGCAGGACGATTCAAAAGCAACATATGCTCCGAAAATAAGGAAGATAGATGGACTGATAGACTGGAATAAAAAGGCGGTGGATATATATAACAAGGTCCGAGCACTTGTTTTGTATCCTTGTGCCTGGACGATTTTTCGTGGGAAGATATTAAAAATATGGAAGGCAGATGTTTATAATCAAAAAACAGATGAGTTTTGTCCCGGGACAATAGTGGGGTTCAATAGAGAAGGTTTTATTGTTAGATGTGCAGATGAAAGCATCCGTATGAAGGAAGTTCAATTAGAATCAAAAAATAAAATTTCTGCAAATGAATTTATTAACGGAGCAAGACTCAGAGTAGGAGAAAAGTTTTCGGCCTCCCGCCTTTAGCCTCGTATCTGTCCCTAACACCAGAGCACCAGAGCACCAGAGCACCAGAGCACCAGAGGGCGCCCGAAGATACAAATTACAAATAGATAAATGTCAAATGACAACCTATGGCCCCTATGTGGCAGATATGTTCTATCTTGCAGATAAGGTTCAACTGCAAAAACGGGTAGACGAATATTTAAGGAAGGCAAAAGAGGTTGAAAATGAAGGAAAGATTTTTGGTATCCTATCTGCGCATGCCGGGTATGAGTTTTGCGGGGATATTATGGGTGCTTCATATAAGGCTGTTGTGGGTAAAGATTTTGATACTGTGATTATACTTGCTGTTCCGCATCGTTTTCCTGTAAGGGGTGCTTCCTGTGTAAAAGAGGGGGTGTTTAAGATTCCCTTAGGGGATATAGAAATAGACTCACAAATAACAGAGGAGATTATAAAAAACAGCAAAGGCATACTTAAAATTATTCCTGCATCTTTCAAAGAAGAACATTCTGTTGAGGTTCAGCTCCCATTTATAAAAACAGTTTTGCCAAGGACAAAGATTGTTCCTGTTCTTGTAGGTTCTATGGATGAGGAAACCTGCAATATATTTGGACAGGGCATTTCTTTAACAGTTAAAAATAAAAATTGTCTTATTGTTGTAAGTTCTGATATGTATCACGGCAACAACTATAAAGAATGTGAAAAAACAGACAAGAACACACTTTCTATTCTCGAAAAAGTTGAGCCTGAAAGATTTTACAACAGCATGCTCACAGAAGAAACCCATATGTGTGGCGGTTTTGGAATGTCCTGTCTTCTTTATGCCGCAAAACATTTCGGAAATATTATTGCAAGGGTTTTAGATTATACAAATTCAAGTAAAGCAAGGGAAATGCAAAGAATTGGAGAATATTGTGTGGGTTATGGCTCAGTTATTTTTTTGAAAAGTCTCTAAAAGACCAGAACCTTGTTTCCTTAAGTGAACAGCAAAAAGAAAAACTTTTAAAGATTGCAAGAGAAGGTATTGAAATCTGTCTAAAAACTGGAAAAATTAAAAATATGAAAGAGAAAGACCCGAAACTTTTAAGAACACTCTGCGGTGCCTTTGTTACGCTTCGTTTAAATAAAGAGTTAAGAGGGTGTGTGGGAAATATCATTACATCAAAGCCGCTTTATCAAACTGTTCAAGAAATGGCAGTAGAGTCTGCAACAGGTGACCCAAGATTCAGAGTTTTAAGTCTTAAAGAACTTTCACAGGACGAATTTGCGAGAAAGGCGGATGTTCCCTATACTATCCTTACTAAAATTGAAACCGGCGTAATTAAAAAACCATCGGTGTTTGTTATGACTAAAATAGCCAAGGCATTAGACGTTAATATTGAGGACTTAATCAAATAATTATGAAAATAAAGTCAAGAAATCGAGCACCAAGGAATAGAACAATAACGCTAGATGATAGTGAAATTGCTCGTCTGAAAAAGAAACTCATCAAAATAGAAAAACCTGTTTCTGTTTCGGATATTGAGAATAAAACTATCAACCAAGATATTTTTCAAGTTTTAGATTTTTTGCCAAATAATTTTGTTGATTTAGTTTTTGTAGATCCGCCTTATAACCTAAACAAGACTTTTAACCTAACTACCTTCAGGGCAATGGAGTCCGAAAAGTACGAAGAGTGGTTGGATTCTTGGGTTAAGAAAATAATCCGATTATTAAAACCAAGTGCTTCTATATATATTTGTGGTGATTGGAAATCATCGGGTGCAATTTTTAATGTAGTTAAAAAATATTTTCAAATTCAAAACAGAATAACTTTTGAAAGAGAAAAAGGGCGGGGTGCAAAATCAAATTGGAAAAATTGCTCGGAAGATATTTGGTTCTGCACGCTTTCGAAGAAGTATTGTTTTAATGTTGATGTGGTAAAAATGAAAAGAAAGGTTCTTGCCCCATACAAAGATGAAAGCGGGAGTCCAAAAGACTGGGAAAAGACAGAAAACGGAAATTATCGCATAACACACCCTTCCAATATTTGGACAGACATTACAATTCCTTTTTGGTCTATGCCGGAAAAAACTGACCACCCAACGCAAAAACCGGAAAAGTTGGTTGCTAAAGTTATTTTGGCCAGTTCAAAACCAAATGATATTGTTTTTGACCCGTTTCTTGGTTCGGGCACGACTTCGGTTGTCGCAAAAAAATTAGGCCGTAAATATGTTGGTATCGATATAGATGAATTATATTGTTGTTTAGCAGAAAAACGGCTTGAGATAGCTGATAATGATAAAACAATACAAGGATATTCTGGCGGGGTTTTTTGGGAAAGAAATACTCTTAATGAGCAAAATAATGGCAAAACAAAAAAACGAAATAATGAAAGAGATTTATTTAATAGTAAATTACTATTATGAATAAATTGATAATTAACTTTCTAAACTTCATAGAGTCTAAAAACGGGATAGGAAACAAATCTACTTTAATTAAAGAAGTACAAAAAAAGTTTAATTTAACTAAAGACAGGTCTGTTTATTATTGCGAAGCTTTTGCTGTACGATTTAGTTCTTCCAAATCCACCAATTTTTCAAACACAGTTATTTCATTATCAAATTTACAAAAATACGATGATTTGCCTTTTATAGTTTGTCTTGTAATGCCAAAGAAAAATATTTTGTATTTAGCTAACACAACCTTTTTACAGAAAATCAGCCATAGTTCACAGGAATTGCGTGTTGATAATATTAGAGGTAGTTTGAATGGGTCTGATATTGTTAAAGAATTTAATGGTATAAATAATTCACCTGAAAATTTTGAAAAGTTATTCAATATTCATGCAGAAATCGGATTTGAGGGCAACCTTGTTAGATTAGTAGAGGCAACAAATAATATTAGTCCTTCGGGAAAAAAGTTTGAAATTTCTCCCCAACAAAAATCAATTATTTTGAACTCGATAGAACGGGCAATAAAATTTATCGATTCAAATGAATATTTACAATTAAAGAAAGAACTTGATGAAAAAGTTCGGAAATACAAAAATGAAATTTTGATAGCCGGTTTTATTGAAAATGTAAATATTCGAGGCAGAATAATTGAATACCTGATTGCTGGTGAAGATGATAATTTGAGGAAAAAGTTAATTGAGGCCCTACGTAAAAATAGCCGAAAAATCCCTAGTTTCAGAACTAAAAATACTCTGGGCGATTATACAAGAATTTTTAAGAATTATAATACCGCAACAGATGTTAAAACTAAAATAATGATATTGAGCTCAAATCCCAAGGGTTATAATATTGATAAATTACTTGAATTTTTATCGAACAATCAGGCCGTGTTTATGTTTTATTTTATAGGGCTTGAGCCAAACAAAATAGTGAATCAAATTCTTGTATCAATGTTCCAGACCGATTTATTAAAATCAACTATTCTTTTAAAACATTGGGCGGGTAGACATTCAAGGGGCGTAACTCAATTTGAAGGGAATACAATTCATCGACTTATTATTTCACCAAATAACAAGATTGATGAAAAGGAAAGTAAAAAATTTTTAGAAACACTGATATAATTATAAAGGCGAAAATTATTGTATTAAACAATTTTATAAAATGAGCGATTATAAAATTATAAAAATTCACACTGGCAATATTAACCCCGACAATACAACAATCGAGCGGTTATCATTTTTATATCCGAAAGAAGATATTTCTTTTGAACTAACTAATAATGAATTAGTTATAAATTTACGGCAGTTAGATTTTCTCGATTTCAGGAATAATATTCAAACGCTGGCAAAAAATTCTCATGGCGAAACCTCCCGATTGTTAGACGCGATATTTAATAACATTGAGAAAATAAAAAGTTATGGGTTACGAAAGAACGTTAAACAAAATGGAGGTAATTATGAAAACAAAACTCGTTTGTAAAAAATGTGAGAGCAATAATTTTTATGTTAGTTTATCAGAACGTATGAATACCATTTTTGAATTAAAAGATGGAACCATAACAAAAAGGGACACGGCTTATCCCGACGATGGTGAAATAAATTATGTCAAGTGTTCTAAATGTGATACTGACATGGAAGACTTTGAAGAAGACAAAATAATCTTATTAACATTAAATCTGTGAGGTGATAGAAATGACAGATGATTTTCATAAAATAAAAAAAGTTATGACATTCAAAGAACTACAATTAGAGATTGAAAACCCATTATCGACTAATGAATTAAATTCTTTGAATGAACTTAACTCCAAACTTTCAAATAAAGGTCTATCTATAAAGATTAATAACAAATCAGTCAAAATTTTGTTAAGGGAAGTTGATATAACACAATTAAAGTCTTTAAGTGATTATATTTCAAGGAAATATAATCTCAATAAAAATAATAATCCTGTAAAACAAATCATTAGTAAAATTGAAAGTATTAAAAGTTATGGGTTAAGATCCGGAAAAAGAAAATATGTGGATTACAATAAAGAAATAAAAGTAAAAAATAGAAAATTGAAAGAGGTAAAAAGAGGTAAACATTATTATACTCGGAACAACTTTTTTGTTAAAGAAAATACCGATTGCCCAAGCGAATATATAAACCAGATTATTTGTGGTGATAGTGAAGAAGTTTTAAAAAAACTGCCTGATAATTGTATTGATTTAATTTTTACTTCTCCACCATATAACTTTGGTTTAGATTATTCAAAAAAAGATGATGATTATCAATGGGAGAATTATTTTGATAAATTATTCGGCATTTTCAGAGAATGTATAAGAGTTTTAAAATACGGTGGCAGAATTATAGTCAACACACAACCTTTATATTCTGACTATATACCGTGTCACCATATTATCAGTAATTTTTTCATGCAAAATAAGTTGATATGGAAGGGTGAAATAGTATGGGAAAAAAATAATTATAATTGTAAATATACGGCCTGGGGTAGTTGGAAAAGCCCTAGCAATCCTTATTTGAAGAATTCGTGGGAGTATTTGGAAATATTTTGCAAAGGAGATCTGAAGAAACAAGGAAGAGTAGAGGATATTGACATTAACGAAGAGGAATTTAAAAAATGGGTTTTCTCACGATGGTCAATAGCACCTGAAAGAAGAATGAAAGAATTTGGACATCCTGCAATGTTTCCTGAACAATTGGTTGTAAGAGTTTTAAAGTTATTTAGTTTTAAAGGAGACATAATTTTAGATCCTTTTAATGGAGCAGGCACGACGACTAAAGTTGCAAGAGAGCTTAATAGAAAATATTTAGGGATAGATGTTTCTGAAGAATATTGTAAAATTGCTAATCAAAGAATAGAATCTACACTTTTTTGAAAAAATGAACAAAACAAATACATCAAAACAAATAAAAGAAATTTTAAAAGCATATAATTTGCTTGTTAAGGGTATTGAAGCAAAAGCTAATGAAGATGAATATAGGACATATGGAGGAATCATTAGATCCAGTAAAGGTCTAATGGTTGAAAATATTGGAGAACATTTGGTCAGAATTGCTTGGCAGGGATTAGGGGGAAAATCAGATCGATTATCATTAGAAAAGCAAACTGTAAGAATTCCCTTAAACCAACAGTATTTGGCACGGATTAGGAGTCGTGAAGTGGTAGAGTATATTAAACAAAACATTCAAGATTACTATTATACGCTTAAAACAGATATTCATACATACATTAATAATGAGTTTGTAATTGCTATTGAATGTAAATCTTTCACTGAAAATGCGATGGTGAAAAGGATTTTAGTTGATTTCACTTTGTTCAAGCAAGTGTTTCCAAATCTAAAATTTGTTTTGCTTCAATTAGAAAGTCAACTTACAGGAGACTATTCACAACCAAGCAAAAAAATTACTTATGGAAGCCCATCAACTCATACATTACTTTCATATTTTGATATTGATATAAACATAATAACCTTGTTGGAAGGTGAAAGAAAAGTTGATGAACCAATTCATAAACCGAAATTTTATAAAGAACTAAAGAAAAAGAATTTAGTAAGAGCAATAGATATTTTTAAAGAACTTTTGAAAGATAAATTGTAGGAGTAGGTTTATTTTAGTTTTTGTTTACTTGCGTTTTGGATTTGATTACGATTTGGCATGTTTGTGCTTTATCACCTAATGTTTAATTGAAGTGACAAGAGAATTTCAAAAAATGAAAAAGGTTTGGGAAGCATACATTGATGGTTTCTTTGCATTCAGACCAGGAAAAAGAACTAACCCGGGAAAAATAATAATAGATAAAGTAAATCAGTTTGAAAAATTTGTAAGCGATTATGTACAGAAATTATAAATTGAAACGGCATGGAAAGAGTTAGGAAAAAGTCCTGCAAAATTATCTCTTGAAAAAGAAACTGTTAAAATTCCGATTAAAGAAGAATATCTTGAAAGAGTTAAAAGTCCCGAGGTTAAAAAATTTATAAAAACCCATATTAAAGATTTTTACTATCCCTTGTGGACAGATGTCCATGTACATATTAATGCATATCTGTCCAAAATAGATATTAGATAACCCTCGGATTCGGGTATTATAGAATAGCGTAAACCATAGAAACCTGAACTGGAAGTTATCATGAATAAGTTTAACAATATTTTTGGTCAGATTCTACAGATATTTTCTAAGAAGGAGTTTTATGAGGCTGTAATTAAGCAAATGTCAGGCGTTGGCGAAGGGCAAAAAGAAGTTTCGCTTCAGGAACAAACTCTTCAGCCTTGATGCCACATTCATAGAGCTTTGTGCGAGTCTTTTTGACTGGGCAAGGCAAAGGCGGATATCCTGATTTACGGACATACCCATATTCCGTACAGAAGAGACTTGGGCGGCAAGGTATTCATTAATGCCGGCAGCGTCGGAAAGCCGAAGGATGGGGATACACGGGCATGCCTGACCCTCGTCGAATGTCTGCTCGAAGACGTAAAAACAGGGTTCATAAGTGTGCCTTACGACGTTGAAAAAGTCGCCTCGGCGATTACAGTATCCGCTTGCCTGCTTTTTTTGCGGAAAAACTTCGTGAAGGGAAATGACAACCGAAATGGTTTAATGCGAGAAAAAATAAACGGGAGAAATGAAAAAATACACTGCCGAATTTATTGGGACATTCTGCCTTGTCTTTACAGGCACAGGCGCCATTGTAGTTAATGATGCCGCCAATGGAGCAATCAGCCACACAGGCATCGCGCTAACCTTTGGACTGGTTGTGACGGCAATGATTTATGCTATAGGCGATATTTCGGGCGCACACATAAACCCGGCAGTTACCATTGGATTCTGGACATCAGGCAGACTGTCAAAACATGATGTTTTGCCTTATATTTTAAGCCAGTGTTCAGGGGCATTGGCGGCAAGCATATCGCTCAGGTTATTGTTTCCGGAACATCAAACTCTCGGCGCAACCGTGCCTTCAGGGGCAGCGGTTCAATCCTTCTTTATGGAGGTTATCCTTGCTTTCATCCTCATGTTTGTAATACTCAATGTTTCCGCAGATGCAAGGGAAACAGGAATCATGGCAGGAATTGCTGTCGGCGCAACCGTGGCGCTGCTTGCGCTGTTCGCCGGTCCTGTCAGCGGAGCTTCTATGAATCCAGCCCGCTCCATTGCGCCGGCAATTGTATCGGGAAATTTCGATGCCGTATGGATTTATTTAACCGCCCCTGTTTTAGGCGCATATACGGCTGTTTTAGCCTGCAAATTTTTGAAGGATAAATGGAGGACTGTATGAAACGAAAAGTTTTATTCGTGTGCGTGCACAATAGCGCAAGGAGCCAGATGGCAGAGGCATTTTTAAACAATATGGGAGGAGACATGTTTGAGACTGAAAGCGCAGGCATTGAGCCGGGCACATTAAACCCCCTTGCTGTTGAAGCGATGAGGGATATCGGGATAGATATATCGCCGAACGAGACAAAGCGCGTGTTCGATTTTTTTAAAGAAGGACGGCTGTTTAATTATGTGATAACGGTCTGCGATGAGGCTTCGGCAGAAAGATGTCCCGTATTCCAAGGAGCCTCAAAAATGCTTCACTGGAGCTTTGAAGATCCATCTTCATTTACAGGCGAGCATGAAGAAAGGCTGGCAAAGACGAGAGAGGTCAGGGATAAAATTAAAATAAAAATAGAGGAATGGCTCCAGGAGAACAAATGATTTATAAAAAGCAAAAAAGAAAGCCCATTTTCATGGGCTTTTAAAATGGGGGGTTGGGAAGAATACAGGTTATATCAAGATGGTCAGAAATGACAGCGGTGTTTCTTTTAATGCCATTCCTGTAAATGCGCCGAAGATGGATTATGCGGTCTATTGAAATATTTAAGATTTGAGGAGAGAATACGTGGTAGCCATCATATATTTACAAAAGATGTTATTGAGGAGATACTCAATTTACAACCCAAAGGCAGTAAATCAAAACCTTATCAGGTTAAACAGGTTCGTAATGTGATACTAAAATATAAACTAGGAGAAAAGGAAAATGTGTAAGTATGAAGTAATTATTTACTGGAGCGCAGAGGATAAGGCTTTTATTGCTGAGGTGCCAGAGTTACCAGGCTGTGCAGCAGATGGTGCTACATATCAGGAAGCACTTGCTAATGTTGAAGTAATTATTAAAGAGTGGATTGCAACCGCAAAAGAGTTAGGACGCCCTATCCCCCAGCCTAAAGGCCGATTGGTGTTTGCATAAAAAAATTTAAGATGGCTATGGAATGCAAAGCATATACAGAAGACGCAATGTTGAAAGGAATATTAGTTGATTTTACTTTATTCAAACAAGTTTTCCCTGACCTTTCATTTGTTTTATTCTAATTAGAAAGCCAACTCGGCGGCGATTATTCTTCTGCTAATCATCTCAAATATGGGAGCCCTTCAACACATACAGTACTTTCATATTTTGATATTGATTTGAATATAATCACTTTGCTTGAGGGTGAAAGAAAAGTTGATAAACCAATACACAAACTGGACTATTACAAATCCTTAAGAGCGGAGAGTTTATTGACAGCACTTGAAGCATTTAAAAATTTGTTGGGATAATTAGTAAATGAATTATGGCAATAACTAAAAAATTATACAAAATATTATTTTTCAGAAAAATTAATAGAATTAAAAAAAAGTATTAAAAAGAATTTGCCGCCAATCTTGGCAGAGCCGAGTCTGTTAATGAAATCAGTCAGGATATTGTCAAAAAGACACTGCCAGTTAGGAAAAGAATGTTGCCTAATACCATGATTACAGCTCCAGTCCCCGATCATAAAGAAATTCGCATCGGCACATTACTTTCTATTGTTCGACAGTCAAACTTGCAAAAATCAGAGTTTGAATAATAAAAAATCATTGTAGTCTGGTCTTTTGAAGCTGCAGAAGACATTGAATCTATTGCTTAAGTATATCAACATAAAGGAAAATAATTAAATGGATAAGGATTATTATCGTACACTCGGAGTTTCAAGGGACGCAGACCAATCTGCTATAAAAAGTTCATACAGGCAACTTGCCCTTAAGTATCATCCGGACAGAAACCCTGGTGATAAGGCTTCTGAGGAAAGATTTAAAGAAATATCAGAGGCATATGAGGTGCTCAGTGACCCTCAAAAAAGGGCAACATATGACCAGTTTGGATATGAGGGGTTAAGGGGTGCATTTACAGGTGGTGGATTTACCTGGTCAGATTTTACGCATTTTGATGATGTGGAAGATATATTTGGAGGTTCGTTTGCAGATATTCTTCGCTCATTTACAGGTTTTGGCACAGGCACACGAAGAGGTAAAGACAAACAGGCATTTGTGGAACTTAACCTTGAAGATGTTATGACAGGCGCTGAGAAAACAATAAGTTTGTCAAGAATGGAGTTCTGTAACGAGTGCCAGGGAAGAGGAGCAAGAACAGAATCCGATTTTTCAGTTTGTCCAAGATGCAAGGGTGCAGGGCAGACAAGGTTTGTGCAAGGGTTCTTTGCGCTATCACAGACCTGTGATAGATGTTCCGGGCAGGGTAAGATTATAAAGCGTCCCTGTTCACATTGTAAAGGAAAGGGAAGGGTATCAGTAGAAAGAAGGATTACAATTAAGATTCCTGCTGGCGTGGACGATGGGACTTCCCTTAGAGTAGGCGGTGAAGGCGAGGTTTCTCAATCAGGAAGAAGAGGCGACCTTTATGTTATAATAAAAATAAATAAACATCCTGTATTTGAAAAAGAAGGGAGCAATATTATTTGCAATGTTCCTGTAAATGTTATCCAGGCAGCCTTGGGAGCAAACATTGATATTCCCACTCTTGAGGGAAAAACAGTTTCTTTAAGCATCAGCCCCGGTACACAAGATGGGCAGATATTAAGAATAAAAAAGGGTGGACTTCCTGATTTAAATTTAAGATCAAGAGCGGATATGTTTGTTCGTATTATAGTGGAAACACCTGTTCATCTTACATCTGAACAAAAAAGAATCCTTGAAGAATTTAATAAATTGTCCAGGCCGGAAAATACACCTTTACAAAAAGAATTTTCGGAAAAAATAAAAAAACACAATAAAGACAGATAAAAGGTGAGAAAACTGGGGGAAACCAGTTTCCAGAGCACCAGTCACCAGTTGTCTGTCACCAGTTACCTAAAACAAGGAGATAGATATGCCAACATATGAGTATGAATGTACAAAATGCAGTCATCATTTTGAGGTGTTTCAACATATAAAAGATGAGACTTTGAAAAAATGCCCAAAATGTGATGGAAAAGTTAAAAGACTTATCAGCGGGGGTTCAGGGCTTTTGTTTAAGGGTAAAGGTTTTTACACGACAGACTACAGAAAGCCTTCTTACCATATGAAAGCGGAAAAGGAAAAGGCGCCTTGTCCAGCCGATAAAACAGTCCCATCAACTTGCGCATCCTGTCCTGTAAAAAAAAGTTAAGAAATTATGCCAGATATAAAACCGTTCAAAGGGTGGAGATATAATCTTAAAAAAATAAAAAATATAGGAACTATTCTTGCTCCTCCATATGATGTTATATCAAAAGAAAAGCAGAGAGAACTTTATAGGCACAGTCCTTATAATATAGTAAGGCTTATACTTGGGAAGACAAGCCTTACGGATACCGAAGAAAATAATAGATGGACAAGGGCAAGAGACTATCTTAACAGATGGATAAAAGAAAAAGTTTTTTTAAAAGACGAAACCGAGTGTATATATCTCTATACCCAGAGGTTTTTATTTAATAATCAGTGGAAGACAAGAAAAGGTTTTTTTGCTCTTTTAAGGCTTGAAAAAGGTTCGGTTATTTCCCATGAGAACACTATGCCGGCCCCTAAAAAAGACAGGCTTGAACTTTTAAGGACAACAAAAGCAAATTTTGAACCTATTTTTTGTCTTTATTCAGATAAAAATAAGAATATAGATGCTATTACAAAACAATATTATAAAAAACCTGTTTTACAGATTAAGTGGGAAGATAATACAGAACATAAACTCTATATTGTTGCTCGGAAAGATGCAATAGATAAAATAAGAGGCATCATTTCTTCTCAGAAACTCCTTATTGCAGACGGTCATCACAGGTATGAAGCAGCAGTTCAATACTGGAAAGAAAGCCCTGTTAGAAATGAAAGTCTTTTAAACAGGGTAAACTCCGAAAGTCCGGACGGCTTTGTTCTTGTATATTTTACAAACATTGATGACAGGGCCCTTAAAATATTTCCCATACACAGGGTTGTGAAAGGAATCAGGTTTGATAGGTGCATTCCTACACTTGCTCCCTTTTTTAAGATACAGGAACAGACCTCTCTTGAAAAACTCACCTCTTGCCTTGATAAAAAATTTAAGACAAATGTGTTTGGCATAATTACCGATAAGAAGTTCTATTTTTTAAGATTAAAGAATCAAGGTTTTTTTAAGAAAACAGATACACAAAGAAAAAATTTAAGGTGTAAAAGGCTTGATACCGCAGTTCTTGAATACAGGATACTGCCATTTTTGAAAAGCAACGGTATAAGGGTTGATTATACACATAATGTCCATCAGGCAGTGGCAGGGGTAAGACAAAAGAAATGGGATTTTGCAGTTTTGCTGCAAGCCACAACCATAGAACAGGTTAAACAGATAGCATTTTCAGGTCAGAAGATGCCGAGAAAGAGCACATTCTTTTATCCTAAACCTCTCTCAGGGCTTTTAATAAGAATATGAATAATGATTGGGTAAGAAGAGACTTAAAACACAACTGGCATCCATATACACAGATGAAAGATTTAGAGCAGGTTCCGCCGATATTTATCCAGGAAGCCGAAGGTGTAAAACTCTATGACAACAAAGGGAATTTTTATTATGACACTTTTTCAAGTTGGTGGTGTAATGTTCATGGACATAACCATCCAAAAATCAAACAGGCTATAAAAAAACAGGTAGGACTTCTTTCTCATATATCTTTTGCGGGATTTACGCATAAGCCTGCAGTAATATTTTCAGAAAAAATTGTATCCATTGCACCTAAGGGGCTGAACAAGGTATTCTATTCTGATAACGGCTCAACATCTATTGAGACAGCGCTAAAAATGTCTTTACAGTACTGGCATAATTCGGGGTTAAAAGGAAAAAAGAAATTTTTATCTCTTGATTATGGGTATCATGGGGATACAATTGGTGCGATGTCTGTAAGCAGTATTGATGTTTTTCAGAGTGTCTTCAAGCCTTTGTTATTTTCTTCTTATAAGGTTCATTCTCCATATTGTTATAGATGTCCTGTCGGGAAAAGCAAAGATTCTTGTTCCATAGAGTGTATAAAACAGATGGAGGATATATTAAAAAAAGATTCAAAAAGTATCTGTGCAATAATATTAGAGCCTATTGTTCTTGCCGCAGGAGGGATGATAGTATATCCTGAAAAATATTTAAAAAAGGTTTTTGAACTTTCAAGAAAGCACAATGTGCATCTGATATTAGACGAGGTTGCAACAGGATTTGGAAGAACAGGTAAGATGTTTGCCTGTAATTATGCCGATATCACTTGCGATTTTCTGTGTCTGTCAAAGGGTATAACATCGGGTTATCTTCCGCTTGGGGTTACACTTACTACAAAAAATATATACGATATTTTCTATGATGATTATGAGAATAAAAAAACTTTTTTTCACGGGCATACATATACTGCAAATCCTGTTTCTATTTCTGCTGCAATTGCAAGTCTTAAAATATTTGAAAAAGAAAATACCATTGAAAACATTCGTGATACAATAAAGTTTTTTCATAGAGGATTGGAAAGATTTCGCTCTTTGTCTCTGGTAGGAGATGTCCGATATAAGGGGTTGATAGGTGCATTTGAACTTGTAAAAGATAAACAGAGTAAAAAAACATTTGACCTAAAAGATAGAATAGGATTTAAGATTTATAAGCAGGGGCTTAAAAATTCTCTTATATTAAGACCGCTGGATTCTGTAATATATCTTTTCCTTCCTCTGTGTATAAAAAACAGTGATATAGAAATTATACTTGATAGAACATATAATATTTTAGGGTCTGCTAAAAAACTCTTATCAGACCCTGATTCCACAGATTAAAAAGCAGACTACATTCACCCGACAACAAAATGTGAAAATTGTAATTATTGATTATGGTATGGGAAATCTTGCGAGCATTTATAAGGCATTTCGTTATCTTGGTTTTGAAGCCCTTATTACAGATGATGTATCTGCTATAAAAAATGCAAGTAAGTTGATACTTCCCGGCGTTGGTGCATTTAAGCATGCTATGAATTGTCTTGATATAAAGGGTATTTCTTGTGCAATAAAAGATTTTGTGAAGACAGGAAAGCCGTTATTGGGGATATGTCTTGGGCTGCAACTTGTTTTTACGGAAAGTTATGAGGAGGGAGTATTCTCGGGGCTTGATTTGATAAAGGGAAGGGTAAAAAGATTTACAGGTAAAGATAAGAGTGGCTCAAGGCTGAAGGTTCCGCATATCGGCTGGAACAGTGTCCAGTGGACGGAACAGGCAAAAAAATGTTTCATAGTAAAAGGACTGCCTGACAGAAGCTGGTTTTACTTTGTTCACTCATATTATGGAGCGCCCGAGGACCAAAACAGTGTGGTTGGCATAACCGAGTATGGAAAGACATTTGCTTCAATTGTTTGTAAGGATAATATATACGCTGCACAGTTTCATCCTGAAAAAAGTCAGTGCTGGGGGCTAAAAGTACTGGAAAATTTTATAAAGTTATGATTATTATACCTGCTATAGATTTATTAGACGAAAAGGTTGTCCGACTTTTGCAGGGGGATTATACAAAAGCAAAGATTTACAGTGATAATCCGTTGGAGGTTGCAAGGAAATGGAAAGAAAAAGGAGCAAGAAGGCTTCACATAGTTGACTTAAACGGAGCAAGAGACGGAAAGCCAACTCACTTAAAACTTGTATCCGATATTGTTAAAAGCGTAGGTATTGATATAGAGTTTGGCGGCGGGATAAGGAGCATGGATTTGATAAAAGAGGCAATAGCAACCGGGTGTTCTTATGTGACAATGTGCACAAAATTATGTGAAGATCTGGAGTTTGTAAAAAAGGCAAATAATATATTTGGTGAAAAAATTATAGTAAGTATAGACTCAAGAAACGGATTTGTTGCTGTTCAGGGATGGCAGATGACAACAGGGATAAAGGCAATTGATATTGTGAAGGATATTGATAAAATTGGAATAAAGACCATTATCTATACAGACATCTTAAAAGACGGAGCAATGCAAGGGCCCAATATTGAAGGGGTTAAACAAATCTTAAAAAATACTTCTTTAAGTGTGATAATATCAGGCGGAATAACAACAATTTCGGATATTCAAAACATTTATAGTCTTAAAAATTCAAGGGTGTTTGGTTGTATAATCGGCAAGGCCCTTTATGAGGGAAGCATTACAATGGAACAAATAAAAACAATGGCTAAGGAAGAATAAAGGAACCCTGTATGCTTGCAAAAAGAATAATACCCTGTCTTGATGTCAGGCAGGGAAGGGTTGTAAAAGGAATCAGGTTTATTGATATAACAGATGCGGCAGACCCTGTTCAGGCCGCAATTGCATATGATAAGGCAGGGGCTGATGAACTTGTTTTTCTTGATATAACTGCATCATATGAGCAAAGAAAAACAATGGTGGCTCTTGTAGAGAAAGTGGCGGATAAAATTTTTATACCGCTTACAGTTGGAGGCGGAA
The DNA here is from genome assembly GCA_013626165.1 of bacterium Unc6. Classification (NCBI taxonomy): domain Bacteria; kingdom Pseudomonadati; phylum Candidatus Omnitrophota; genus Candidatus Velesiimonas; species Candidatus Velesiimonas alkalicola. The sequence continues at coordinate 28,381 of NDHX01000009.1, read as the reverse complement.
TAAGAAACCAGGATGATATAAGAGAACTTTTAAATGTCGGGGCTGATAAAATTTCAATCAATACTGCCGCTGTTCAGAACCCTGAACTTATAAAATATGCCTCTGATAGGTTTGGAAGTCAGTGCATAGTTGTTGCAATTGATGCAAGGTTTAAGGAAAATTCCTGGCAGGTCTACACACACGGCGGTAGAACTCCCACAGGGCTTGATGCTGTTCAATGGGCAAAAACAGTTGAAGGATTAGGAGCAGGTGAGATACTTCTTACAAGCATGGATAGAGACGGAACAAAGATGGGCTACGATGTGGAACTTACAAAAAGGGTCTCTGAAATATTAAACATCCCTGTTATTGCATCAGGCGGGGCAGGCAGATTAGAAGATTTTTTAAGTGTTATAATAGATGGGAAAGCCGATGCAGTGCTTGCGGCATCTCTTTTCCATTTCGGAGAACTTACAATAAGACAGGTAAAAGAATATCTTAAAATTCAAAAAGTAGAAGTAAGAATATGAAAAAAACTATTTCCATCCTAAAATTTGATGAAAACGGGCTAATACCTGCAATTATACAGGATGGTAAAAATAATGAAGTTCTTATGGTTGCATATATGAATGAAGAGTCACTTTTACAGACATTAGAAACCGGAAGAGTAAGTTTCTGGTCCCGTTCAAGAAAAAAGTTATGGGTAAAGGGCGAAACTTCCAGGCACACACAAACCGTAAAACAGATGCTCATAGATTGCGATAACGATGCTGTGCTTATAAAGGTAGAACAAAAAGGCGGTGCTTGCCACATGGGATTCAGGTCCTGTTTTTACAGACAGATTCAGTCCGATGGAACATTAAAAAAGGTTAAAGAAAAGGTGTTTAAACCAGAAGAAGTGTATAAATAAGGCAGTAGGTAGTAGGTAGTAGATAATAGGTAGGAGAAAAAATGGTGACTGGTGTTCTGGTGCACTGGTGCACTGGTGCTCTGGTGCACTGGTGCACTGGTGCTCTGGTGCACTCTTAATATCGGAGGAAAATGTGTTCAGGGGCAGGGTTTATAAGTTTGGCGATAATATTGATACAGATGTAATTATACCTGCAAGATATTTGAATACAACTGACCCGCTGGAACTTGCAAAACATTGTATGGAATCTATAGATGCGGATTTTGTCAAAAAACTGGCAAAAGCGGATATAATTGTTGCAGGTAAAAACTTTGGTTGTGGTTCTTCAAGAGAGCATGCTCCAATTGCAATAAAAGCAGCTGGTGTATCTTGTGTTGTAGCATCTTCTTTTGCGGGAATATTCTACAGGAATGCCATAAATATAGGACTTCCCATATTTGAGTCTGTTGAGTGCGTTAAAAACACATCTGAAGCAGATACAATTGAGATTAATCCCCAAACCGGTATTATAAAAAATATCACAAATGGAAAAGAATTTAAGGCAGAACCTTTCCCGGAACTTATACGCGAAATTATAGATTCGGGAGGCTTGGTCCTGTGGGTAAAAAAAATGATTAATGCAAAAAAGAATGTATAATACTTATGAGCCCGTGAGCTTCTCATCCGCCTTATCAGAGCACCAGTCGCCAGTGAGCTCTTAAAGTTTCACGGGGCCTGTCCCTCAGACAAGTCGGAAACAGGCTTAAAAGAAGATCCAAAAAGGCGAATGCCTTATTGTGGAGGTATATGAAGCCAGATTTTAAAGAGTGTGAATTTTATCTTTTGCAGATGTTAAGAATCAGGCTGTTTGAAGAAAGGGTTATGGATCTTCTTGCAAGGAATATTGTAGAGGGTGCATCGCATCTTTATGCAGGTGAAGAGGCAGTTGCAGTAGGAGCGTGTGCAGCAATCAAACAGTCTGATTATATAACATCCACACACAGAGGGCATGGGCATTGCATCGCCAAAGGCGCGAACTTAAAAAAAATGATGGCAGAGGTATGCGGGAAATTAACAGGATATTGTAAAGGACGCGGTGGTTCTATGCATATCTGTGACATTGAAAGCGGAAACTTGGGTGCAACAGGAATTGTCGGGGGCAATATCCCTGTTGCAACAGGGGCTGGACTTTCAATAAAATTAAAAAAAACAGACCAGGTCTGTCTTTGTTTTTTCGGAGATGGCGCAACAAACACGGGTGCATTCCATGAATCACTTAATATGGCATCAACATGGAAATTACCAGTAGTGTATATATGCGAAAACAATCTCTATGGGATGAGTGTATCTGTCCAAAGAGCATGTCCCCATTCTGATATAGCAATCAAGGCTCAATCCTATTGCATGCCTTCTGAGGTTGTGGACGGAATGAATGTTTTTACCGTAAAACAAACTGTTGAAAAATTTGTAGAAGCAGCAAGAAAATCAAGAGGTCCTTCTCTGATAGAATGTAAGACATACAGATATTTTGGGCATTCAAGAAGTGATCCGAGGGTCTACAGGACAAAAGAAGAAGAAATGCTATGGAAAGCAAAATGTCCTATCCTGCAATTAAAAGCAAAAATGATTGAATGGAAAATGATTAACGAAGAAAAATATCTTGAAATGGAAAAGCAGGTATCTAAAGAAATAGACGACGCTGAAAAGTTTGCGATGGAAAGTCCATACCCAGAACCGGAAAATTTGTATGATGATGTGTATGTGTAAGAACATAGTAGGTAGTAGATAGTAGATAGGAGGTAGGGGAAAATATAATCCACCAAACCCTCCTTTATAAAAGGAGGGATATTTTTCCTATCTACTATGTTTTTTTTGGGGGGGTATATGCGCGAAATAACATATGGGCAGGCACTAAATGAAGCATTACAGGAAGAGATGGATAAAGACCCGTCAGTTTTTATTATGGGAGAAGATGTTGGAATTTATGGTGGTGCTTACGGTGTTACAAGAGGTCTATATCAGAAGTATGGGGCAGAAAGAGTCAGAGATACAGCCATAAGCGAAGCAGCAATTGCAGGTGCGGGTGTAGGTGCGGCAATGACCGGCACAAGACCTGTTATTGAGATTATGTATATAGATTTTTCAACAATTGCAATGGATGAGTTCTGCAACCATGGTGCAAAAAACCGTTATATGTTCGCAGGCAAGGTTAAGGTGCCTATGGTTTTAAGAACCCAGGGAGGCGCAGGCCGTGGCCTTGCAGGACAGCATGCACAATCATTAGAGGCATGGTATGTTCATACCCCAGGTATTTATGTTGTCATGCCTGCAACACCATATGATGCAAAAGGACTTTTAAAAAGTTGTATAAAAGATGATAATCCTATAATATTTATTGAACATAAACTTCTCTACGGACAGAAAGGTAGTGTTCCTGAAGAAGAATATACAATTCCAATCGGCGTTGGTGATATTAAAAGAAAAGGCAAAGATGTAACTATTATTGCATACAGCAGGATGGTTTATGAGGCACTCTCTGCTTCTGATGAGCTTTCAAAACAAGGTATAGAATGTGAGGTGATTGACCCAAGGACATTAAAACCGCTTGATATAGAACTTATTATAACCTCTGTAAAAAAGACTGGAAAAGCGGTTGTGGTTTCCGAAGGATGCAAGACAGGGGGATTTGCGGGGGAAGTATGTTCACAGATTATGGAACGGGTTTTTGACCACTTGGATGCACCTGTGCAAAGGGTCTGCTCCGAAGATGTTCCACCTCCTATGAGTCCTACCCTTATTGCAGAAATGCTTCCAGACAAAAACAAAATAATAAATGCTGTAAAAAAAGTACTTTCAATTGGAGGTCTAAAATGATAAGCCAGATTATAATGCCAAAACTCGGAGAGACAATGGAAGAAGGCAAAATAGAAAGATGGCTTAAAAAGGAGGGCGACTTTATTAAAAAAGGAGAGCCAATCCTTGAAATGACAACAGATAAGGCAACATTTGAGTTTGAAAGTCCGCAGGAAGGATATTTAAAAAAAATTGTTGTTCAGGATGGACAGACGGTGCCTGTAACAGATGTTATCGGATTTATAGGCGATAAGAATGAGTCTGTTCCTGATGCCCAAAGTATTTTTGCGGCAGAACAAAAAAAGGAAGAAATTGTCCTTAAAAAAGAAGAACATATTGAGGTAAAAAAAGAAGAGGGCAGAATTTTTATATCTCCCAGAGCAAAGACAATGGTAAAGGAAAAGGGTATAGATATTACAAAAATCAGAGGCACAGGTCCACAGGGTAGGATTGTTGAAAAAGATGTTCTTGAATTTATTGAAAAAATGCCAAAGGTAAAGATAACACCTGTTGCAGAAGAGTTGATAAGGCAAAAAGGCTTGGACAGATATTCAATAGAAGGTTCTGGTGAGGAAGGTAAGATCACAAAAGAAGATGTGCTTTCATTTCAGAAGCCCACCTTTTCTTCTATGAGAAAAATTATTGCCGAAAAAATGGTCAAAAGTAAAACAAGTATCCCGCATTTTTATATAACAATTTCTGTTGATATGACGCACCTTATGGGTTTTAGAAGCCTGTTAAAATCAAAAAACATGGATGTGGGCTACAATGATTTTATAGTAAAAGCCGTTTCTTATGTAATAAAAAATAATCCGTACATAGCCTCTGTATGGACACAGCAGGGTTTAGAACTAAAGCAGAATATAAATATCGGGATTGCAGTTGCCATAGAGGATGGGCTTATTGTGCCTGTAATAAAAGATGCGGATAAAAAATCATTGTCCGAAATATCCGCAGAAAGCAAGGCACTGATAGGAAAGGCAAGGGATAAAAAACTTCTTCCTGATGAGTACAGAGGAAGTGTTCTTACAGTATCCAACCTTGGTATGTTTGGTGTAGAATCGTTCAGTGCAATAATCATACCGGGTGAAAGTGCCATTCTTGCAATAGGCTCAATATCAAAACAACCGGTTGTATCGGGGGATAAAATCATTGTAAGGGATATAATGCATATAACCCTTTCTGCAGACCACAGGGTTATAGATGGTGTATTGGGGTCAAAATTTTTGCAGGAATTAAAGCAAACCTTAGAATTTCCAGGTATATTTGCATTGTAAGGCCCCGTTGCACGGCCCCATAGAACAGGTGACTGATGACGAGGTGATGGGCAACGGGGTTATGTAATAAACTTTGTGGATTTCTAACAATGTCTAATCCTTCCTGTTTATACATTCATATTCCTTTTTGTTCCGGTAAATGCAGGTATTGTGATTTTTATAGTATTTTATACAGTCCCAAATTGTCTGTCTCTTATATAGATGCCTTAAAAAAACAGATTGAGGGATTAAGGGCTCGGTTTTCAACAGTCTATATAGGTGGTGGAACACCCACAGTTCTTGATATAAAAACATTGGAAAGTCTTTTAAAAAGTGTCCAAAGTCTTTTAAACAAAGGATATGAGTTAACAATTGAAGCAAATCCTGATACCCTTGATAGGGAAAAGGCGTCTTTACTTTTAGAGCGGGGCGTCAACAGAATAAGTATTGGAATTCAGTCTTTTAATGATAAAATATTAAAAACGCTTGGCAGAAGGCATAGTGTCCGGTCCTGTCTGAAAGCGATAGATAATATTCATCAGGCTGGTTTTGAGAATATAAGCATTGATTTAATGTTTGGAACACCTGGACAAAAGATAAATGATATAAAAAATAATATAAAGGTGCTTGAAAATATTCCCGTTAATCATATATCATGGTATTCACTCGGTTATGAAGAAGGGACAAAAATTTATTGTGATTTGAAAAAAAATCTTATAAAACCTCTTGAGGACAGCATTGTCTCAGAGATGTACCTTTGTATAATAGAAAGTCTAAGAAGGATGGGTTTTAAGCAATATGAGATATCCAACTTTGCAAGGGACGGATTTAAGTGCAGGCATAATGAAACATACTGGATGAATGAGGAATACATCGGGCTCGGTGCATCAGCCGTATCTTATATTAACGGGGTCCGAAGCAGAAATATTTCAGAGGTATCCGGCTATATAGATTGTGTAAATTCAGGTGAACAGGTAACTGTGTTTAGTGAAAATTTATCTCCAATTGAAAAAGCAAAAGAAACAGCGGCACTGAAGATAAGAACAATGGATGGTATAGAAAAGATATGGTTTAAACAAAAAACAGGGTTTGATTTTGAAGAGTTAGAGTTTGACAGTATAAATGGACTTATTCAAGGCGGTTTAATATCATTAAAAGATAACAGGATTTTTCTCACTCCGAAGGGAATACTTTTTTGTGACACAGTAAGCAGCGCGTTTTTATAGAGCCTGTGAGCATAACCCACTCAACCTGAGGGGTGCCCCAAGTAGAAGCAGGGTTTGTGCAATGGGCACTATAGTTAAGGAGGAAATTTGAAAACACTCTGGGGCGAAGGTGAGAAGAAAGTCTCTAAACAGGTATTTGATTGGACGCAGAGTTTTTCATTTGATTTTGTCCTTTTTCCATATGATGTGATGGGAAGCATTGCACATATTCAGATGCTTTGTAAGTGCGGCATTATAACAAAAAAAGAAGAAAAAATACTTACACTCGCTTTTAAGAGTATACTTAATGATTATAACAGCGGAAATCTAAAAATAATAAAAGAATTTGAGGATGTTCATTCCTGTGTTCAGTTTCTTGTTGAAGAAAAGGTCGGGAATGTTGCAAAAAAGATTCATACCGCCCGTTCAAGAAATGATCAGATTTCTTTAGATACGAGGCTATACTGCAGGGATACTGTAAACAAAATTATCAATTCAATGGAAAAATTAATCAACATAATTGCAAAGACAGGAGCAGATAATAAAGATATAATCATACCCGGTTACACACACCTTCAACATGCACAGCCTGTGTTTCTTTCTCATCATCTTAATTCATATATAGAAATGCTTGAAAGAGATATATGGAGATTTAAAGACGCCCTGAAAAGGGTGAATATACTTCCGCTTGGTTCTTGTGCAATTGCAGGAACATCTTTGAATATAGACAGAGCGTTTGTTGCAAAAAAACTCGGGTTTGATTCTATCTCAAAAAATTCTATGGACGCTGTTTCTGACAGGGATTTTGTTATAGAGCTCCTGTCAGGATGTGCAATAGCAGGTATGCATCTTTCAAGGATTTGTGAGGATATAATATTATGGAATACACAGGAATTCGGATGGGTTGTGCTTGATGATTCTGTTGTAACGGGTTCAAGTATGATGCCCCATAAGAAAAATCCTGATGTTCTTGAACTCATAAGAGGCAAGACTGGAATCTTATACGGGAATCTTGTACAGATGCTTACATTGATGAAAGGGCTTCCGATGACATATAACAGGGATATGCAGGAAGATAAACCCCCCCTTTTTAGTTCAATACAAACAATAGAAAAATCTGTTTCGGTCCTGGGGCTTGTGTTTTCCTTAATAGGCTTTAATAGAGAAAAAATAAAACAGTCTTTATTAGATGAAGAACTTTATGCAACCGATATTGCAGAGTATCTTGTCAAAAAAGGAGTTTCATTCAGGGATGCACATAGAGCTGTCGGCAACCTTATGGTATATGTCAAAAACAAGGAAACATCTGTTTCTAAATTAAGTAAGGAAGAACTAAAAAAAATTCATCCAGAACTTAATATGGATATAATGAATCTTTTAAATCCTCAAACCTCTGTAGCTTTAAAGAAATCTTTCGGAGGAACAGGACAGAAGATGGACTAACAGGTTCTTTGTACCCTTTACTGCGGAGGAAAAATGAAAAAATATATCTGGTTGTTATCAATTCTGTTATTTCCTTTTATCTTGCTCTCAACTGATAATTCAAATTTTGCACTTATTTTAAAAGGAAAAAATATTGAAAAAAGTGACCCAAGGGCTGCTCTTAATTTTTATACACAGGCTGTTGCAAAATCACCTGAGGATTCGTCTTTAAGATCGGAGGCATTATATCATTCTGGAAGGATATCGCAAAAATTGGGTTTGTTACAAGATGCGCAAAAATACTTAAAACAAGCGGTATTAACAGGAACAGGGCTTGCACATATGCGGGATGCGCAAAATCTACTCTGGGAGGTAAATACAAGGCTTCTTTTTTCAAACATAGAAACACCGGACAGTCAGTTTATAACTGTAAAACGGGGGGACACACTTTACAGAATTGCAAATTCACATTACACAACTGTTGAATATCTAAAAATTGCAAATGGGCTTTCAAGCAATGTCATATATCCCGGAATGAAGATTAAGGTTCCAAAACATAAGTTTTCAGTTGTTGTGAACTTATCTTTTAATACACTCACACTTAAATCCGGTAATGATGTAATAAAGGTCTACAGAGTCGCAACAGGGGCACCTGACACCCCCACGCCTGAGGGAAATTTTACAGTTAAAGAAAAACTTGTAAATCCTGTCTGGTATAAACCAGGTGGTCCTGTTATTCCATTTGGAAGTCCAGAAAATATTCTCGGAACAAGATGGATGGGATTTTGCCTCAAAGGCTACGGCATACATGGAACTACTGACCCATCAAGCATAGGAAAACATATCACAAGAGGTTGCATAAGGATGACAAACAAGGATGTAGAACAGTTATATGCTCTTCTTGTTCCCGGTTGCGAGGTGATAGTAACAAGATGATAACTGTACTGGATTTTGAAAGACCGATAATAGACCTTGAAAAAAAAATACAGGATTTGATTAACTATTCAAAATCCCACAGCATAGATATGAGTATTCAGATCCAAACATTAAATTCCCGTCTTGAATCGCTTAAATTGGAGGTTTATAAAAATCTTACCCCCTGGCAGATTGTGCAGATAGCAAGGCATCCGCAAAGACCTTATACACTTGATTATATCGTCTCAATATTTACAGATTTTTGTCAGTTACATGGAGACAGAAGATTTTCAGACGACAGGGCACTTATCGGTGGCTATGCAAGATTTGAAGACCAACCCACTGTTGTTATAGGTCATCAAAAGGGAAGGGATACAAAAGAAAACCTTATCCGTAATTTTGGCATGCCTCATCCGGAAGGGTATAGAAAAGCACTGAGAATAATGAAAATTGCAGAGAAGTCCCATCTTCCTGTTATTTGCTTTGTTGATACGCCCGGGGCATATCCGGGTATAGGTGCAGAGGAAAGAGGACAGGCAGAGGCAATAGCAGTAAACTTAAAAGAGATGGCAAGGCTTAAAAGTCCGATACTTGTCATTGTTATAGGAGAGGGTGGTTCGGGAGGAGCGTTGGGCATAGGAGTAGGAGACAGGATTTGTATTCTTGAGAATGCATATTATTCTGTAATTTCTCCCGAAGGATGTGCCGCAATATTATGGAAAGACAGGACAAAAGTAAAAGAGGCATCAGATGAACTTCATTTTACAGGGAAAGATCTATTGAATTTTGGTATTATTGATGATGTAATATCTGAACCTGCGGGTGGCGCTCACAGGAATATACAAGAGACTGTTGCAAATGTAAAGAATGCAATTAAAAAACACCTTGGAGAAATAACCAAGATTCCTGTTCAGGTACTTATTGAGGAAAGATACAAAAAATTCAGGAAAATAGGGGAATTTGTGGAATAATGTTTGTTTCAGAAAAACTATGCTAGAAAATATTAAAAATATTCATTTTGTCGGTATCGGTGGATATGGAATGAGTGCACTTGCAAAAATCCTTATACAAAAGGGATTGAAGGTGAGCGGTTCTGATTTAAAAGAGAATAATTTTATATCAACATTAAGACAAAAAAGAGCTACGATTTATACAGGAGAACATAAAAGTTCAAGCGCTGCCGACTGCCAGATGCTGATATACAGCAGTGCAATTAAACAAAATAACCCTGAGATTTTGTATGCAAAAGAAAGATCTATTCCCATAATGCACAGAGGAGAACTTCTTGCACATATGGTCAATGAAAAATATGGAATAATTATTGCAGGTGCACATGGGAAAACCACAACAGCAGGGCTTTCATCAATGCTTTTAAACGAAAATGGTTTTTCACCTACGGTTCTTATAGGAGAAGAGGTAGATGAATTTGGAGGGAATGCAATGCTTGGTGAAAGTAAATATGTAATATGTGAATCAGATGAAAGCGATGGTTCATTTCTTAAACTTAATCCAGAAGTAGCAATTGTTACAAATATTGATAAAGAGCATATGGATTATTATAAAGATATGAATGATGTTTTGTTGTCCTATACAAAATTTATAGAAAATATAAAACAGAACGGACTTTTAATAGGATGTATTGATTGTCAATTTCTTTCTTCTGTCCTTTTTTCTGTCCAAAAACAACCCGTTATCACATATGGACTATCTGACGCCGCAGATATAAGGGCAGAAGATATACATATGGACAAGGTGCGGGCTTGTTATAATTGTATTGTGGGGGGTAAAAACATTGGGAAGGTGAACCTTTTAATCCCTGGCATGCATAATATCGTAAACTCTCTTGCAGTTGTTGGGCTTGGTTTGTATTTGAATATACCGTTTAAAGATATCTCACGGTCTTTATTAAAATATCACGGAGCAAAGAGAAGGTTTCAGATTAAGATGGATGGTGGGGTAATGGTTGTTGATGATTATGCCCACCATCCAAACGAAATAATTGCAACAATAAAAACGGCAAAATTATGGAGCAGAAGAATAGTTGCGGTGTTTCAGCCCCACAGATATACAAGAACCTATTTTTTAAGAGATGAGTTTACAAACTGTTTTTCAGAAGCAGATCTGCTTATATTAACAGATATATATCCCGCCGGTGAAAAACCGATAAATGGTGTAAGCGGTTTTTCTTTATATGAGGCCATAAGAAATACCCGCAAAGACATAGTATATATTGAGAAAGAAAATATACTTAAAAATTTATTAAATGTTATAAAAGATGGAGATATTGTCCTTATTCTCGGTGCAGGGGATATAACCGATATTTCAGATGAACTTGTGTGTGTATTGCAAAGTAATCAATTATATAGTAAAACACAAGAGTGTTACGTAACTACTCACCTGACCACCAGAACATCAGAACACCAGAGCACCGGTCAGCAGTTTTAGTGCTCACCGCTTACTATTTTTGATAAGTGTAAACCGGGTCTTTAGTCTGTGCGACCTTTTCAAAGGAGAGAATATGAAAAACATTATTGTAATTTTGGTAACAGTGTTGTGTCTTGCCTTTTTAGGAATAACCGTGTATTTTTCAATCCAGAAAAAGAAGTTACAAGAAAAATGGTCCGCAACACAGGAAGAGGTAAAAAAGATTACGGGTGAAAAAACATCTGTGGAGAAAAACCTCGCAGGTAAAATCCAGGAAAAGGTTCGCATAATCGGGCTTTATGAAGAAAAAACAAAAGAGGTAAACAAACTTCAATCGGATTTAAATATGGAAGAACGGACAAGACAGAAAGTTGAGTCAAAACTTTCTGATGTAGAATCTAGATTAGCAATCACCGACAATCAGCTTGAACAGGCAAAGAAAGAGAATATAACCTTAAACAAACAGGTCTCAAAAGTAAGTGCTGATGCAGAAAAGGCAAAGGCTGAACTGAATAAAGAAAGGATTGCAAAAGAAGAGGCAATGCTTCAACTTGCCGAGATAAAGATCGCAAAAGAAAATTTTGAAAAAAGGATCCGTCAGGTTGTAGGTGAGATAGGACAGATGAGAGGCACTCCATCAGTCACGGACGAGGGCGACATAATAGTAAAGACAATAGAGGGGCAGGTGCTTGCAGTCAGCAGGGAATATAATGTTGTCGTTCTGGATATCGGTATGGTGCAGGGGCTCAGGCTTGGAGAAGTTTTAACAGTTTTAAGAAATAACCAGATTATAGCAAAGGTTCAGATTGAAAAAATAAGAGAAAACAGCTCTGCTGCTGCCTTGTTATCGGAATTTAAAAAAGCAACTGTAAGAGTTGGAGACAAGGTAAAAGTTTCGAAGGTTTTGTAATTTTTTAAAAAAGAAATCATAAGGCTCATAAAATACACTGTTTGAAAAAGTTAAGATACATATGCGACATTAGAGATTAGGTTTTTTTCTGGTTTTTGGTGTAATTTAATATAAATTGAGTAATCAGCCGAAGGCTGAAAGGAACAATGATGGCTATGAAAGGATAAGGTGGGCTATTTTATGCAAGTACACCAAATTTTCACAGACTCCGCCCGTTATCTTGGGCGAGATAGTAGAATAAGAGGCTATAAGGAGGTCTACTCGCACGCAAGCCTGTCTGTCTCTGCGTGCCCCGCACAGGCAGGTCCGATGTGGATTACAGGGTAGTGAAATTCATTAAAAATTTAAGGGAGGAGCATCCGAGGATTGGGAAGGAAAAAATAAAGCCTTTGCTTGATAAACATTGTGAACTAAATGGTATAAAGACGGTTTCAGAATCTACGGTTGGAAATATACTAAAAAGACACAAGTTTTTTCATCAACCTGATGTATCCGGTAAAATATATCACAATCCCAACTCAAAATGGGCGGAAAGAAGCGGGGAAAGAACAACCTCGCCTAAAAGGATAGGCGAAGTCTCCGAAAAGAAAAAGGGCTATTACTATCATTATAAATAGAAACCTAAAAACCGGACATTCTTGCTTTGCTATTACACCCGGAAAAAAAGTACTTGGTAAAATTCAATATATGTGATATATTTTAAAATGGCGGGGGTTGCGTATAACAAACAAGCAAGCAAGCAAACAAACGAACAATACAACCGACCTTACTAACATTTTTAAAAACGATAAGGTTATTAGTCCAGCCTTTCCTTGTCCTATTTTTAGGAAGGGCGGGATTGGAAGATAATGGCCCAGAGTTGTTGCGTTATAGGGAAGCAACAAACAGCTTTGGGTTTATTTTTTAGGATTCCCTCTGGGTGGGGATTCTGTCATTCCCGATTTAATCGGGAATCCGGTAATGTGTCGGGGAAAACATAATCTCTCCCAACCTCTCATTAGAAAGGAGAGGAGATAGTCTGTGGACAATGGACTATCTGCCTGTGCGTTGCACGCAGACAGGTGGTCTGTGGACTATTTAAAGAGGGGCAGGGGAGGTTTTTAAGGATTTGGTGGCATATAAAAGACTGTATGATGTGCAGGACCGCCATATTGAGAAAATTGTCGAAAACAGGAATAGGCAGAAACAAGATATCAGTCAATCGGAGGTAGAAGGTCTTATAGCCTATGCCAGGCAAAACAATATTTATCTTGCCTCACATGACGATGATTCAGAAGAAAAAATCCAATGGGTAAAGGATATGGGTATTCAGACATCCGAATTCCCGGTGAACATAGAAGCGATTGAAACTGCAAAAAAACAGGGTATATATGTCGGTCTTGGAGCGCCGAACTTTTTAAGAGGCTACTCTCATTAAAACAACATAAGCGCAAGAGATATGATAAGCAGGGGCTACGGCGATATCCTGCTTTCGGATTATGCGCCGATGTTTATTCTTTATACCGTTTTTGAAATCCACAGGCGGGGATTTTCACTTAACAATGCCGTAAATATGGCAACACTGAATCCCGCAAAAGCATCAGGTATAAATAAGGAAACAGGCTCTGTACAAGAAGGGAAGTGCGCGGATATTATAGTGGTAGAAGTCAGAGACGGCATTCCTTCAGTAGTGCAAACATTTGTATCGGAAAATCTTGTGTATTCTTCAATATAGGATAATATGCAAAACATATTGGGTAGACTGATTGTATTCGAAGGGTTAGACGGAGCGGGGAAATCCACACAGATATACCTTCTTAAAAAATTTCTTGAGGCGCAGAAAGTAAAGGTGTTCTTAAGCCAGTGGAATTCATCTTCCACGGTGAAGGAAGCGACAAGGAAGGGAAAGAAACAAAGGATTCTTACCCCCACGACATTTAGCCTTATCCATTCCACGGATTTTACAAACAGGTATGAAAGAGAAATATTTCCGCTTTTGGAGGCAGGGTTTGTAGTCCTGTGCGACAGGTTTATCTATACCGCATTTGCGAGGGATGTGGCAAGAGGATGCGACAGGGACTGGGTGAAGAATCTGTACTCATTTGTAAGAAAACCCGATATTACATTTTATTGCAGGGTTCCTCTTGATATTGCCGTGAACAGGATATTAGGAGGAAGAAGCAAATTAAAATATTTTGAGGCAGGTATGGACATCGGACTTTCCGATAATATAGAGGAAAGCTTTAGGTTGTTTCAGTCAAGGGTTTTTGACGAGTATGAAAAACTTTGCGCAGATGCGGGCACCGGTTTTAAAGTGATAGATGCATCCCTATCAATAAAACAGCAGCAGGATGCCGTAAGGGAGATAGTAAAACAAAATATTGATATTCTTTCTTTTAGATGGAGGAACAGATTTGAGAGGCGGATACCTTAATTTTTTCGGTAAGCCCATACCCGAAATCAAGCCGGAAGATTTAAAAGGATACCTGTTTGTCGTAGAAGGTACTGATGGATCCGGCCGTTCTACGCATATTGCAATGCTTACGCAGTGGCTTGAGGCAAAGGGATATTCCACCGTAAATATGGGGCTGAACCGCTCCACGCTTATAAGTACAGAGTTGTCAAAGGCAAAGGTGGGAAATATCCTTGACCCCAGGACATTTACGCTTTTTTATGTTACAGATTTTTTTGACCAATTGGAGAATATTATCATACCAAACTTAAAGGCCGGCTCCATTATCCTTGCCGACAGGTACATCTATACGCTTATTGCAAGAAGTCTTGTGCGTGGGCTTGAAAAGGAATGGATAGAAAACATATTTCAGATTGCACTTGTTCCGGATATCGTATTTTATTTAAAGGTAAGTCCGTCTATACTTGTTGAAAGAAACCTTATGAAACAGACACTTTTTGATTACTGGGAATCGGGTATGGATATGAGGATATCCACAGACATATTTACAAGTTTTGTGAAATATCAGAAGATGATGCAGGATGAATATATGAGGATGTCAAAAAAATATAATTTTACAACCATAAATGCAAACCGCCCCGTAAGAACGGTATTTAACCAGTTGAAAAAACATATAGAGGAATATATAAAATGGGTAAGTGGTGATGAAAAGAGCGGGGGGAATTCCTTGCTCTGTTGTTAGAAGGGAATCTTAAACATGCAGAAAGATAAAAACCTGAAAATGCTTGAAGATATATTTAACGAGAGGACACAGGATTTTAACAAAAAATTTGAAAGCGTTAAAACGGAAGTGACCGCCGATTCCCTGCATGATTTAAGGGTTTCCATAAGAAGGCTACAGTCAATATTTTCCCTTCTTAAAATGTTTCCCGCCGTAAAAATAAAAAAATCCATTACAAAACCTCTAAAAAGTATTATGAATCCTATGGGGAGCCTGAGAGATTTGTACATCCAGCAAGAGATTATAAATAAAATATTCATTAGAAAAAACAGGTTTGTAAGGCTATGCACCGTAAAGATCGATAAAAAAATAAGAAAAGATGAAAAGAAAACGAGAGGCGCAATAGAATCCTTCCCTCCTGACTTTATGCAACAGATAGACATTGAAAAGATATTCTTATCCATCGCCGATATGGATGTCCACAGACAGATAAAGATAATTCTTACGGACCTTTTCAAGAAATTTCTTTCCCACAGGCAGAAAGCGGATACCGATATAAAAGCATTCCATCGAATGAGGATTGCATTAAAAAAACTAAGATACACATCCGAAGTGGCACAGGTTTTTTTCCCCTGGATAACCAAAAAAGTGCTTGATGACGAACATTCACTCCAGCAGGTAATGGGCAATATACATGATATAGATGTAATAATTGAACTAATGAAATCACAGAGTCTGCAGGATAGACCCCTTGTCCTGTTAGGGGAAATAAGTATTAGCCGACTGAATAAAGCCAGGCTGGATTTATCCAAAGAATTCACCGAAAAACTGAATGTTATTCTTTCATACCAGAAGGAATTCGTGATATTTCCCGACATTGCGGACCCGATGTCCTTCCAGACCGCATTTTTATTGCTGTTAAGCGATATAAAAAACAAGCAGGAGATTAAAGAGGTAAAGGATGCGCTTGAATATGCAAAAAATATTCATATCATTCACCCGCTCAGAACGGCGCTGATCCTTACCGAAGAATTAAGGATGCAGGACGCTGAAATTATAACTGCTGCACTTTTGCACGATACCCTTGAAACAAAGGGAAGCGTTGCAAGAAGGGAAAGCATAGAACAGCATTATGGTCCGAGGGTTGCATCCATTGTTTGGGCTTTAACAAAGGAAGATGCAGAAGAAAAGGGTGTGGAACAATATCTTGAAAAAATAAAGCAAAACGGAGAGCCAGCAAAAATCATTAAACTCTCGGACAGGCTTGATTCAACCAGATTTCTTGATTTAAAAAATAAAAAAAAGCAGAGAGCGTACTGGAAGTCCAATATCAACGAAATTATGCCAGTGTGTATGGATATATCCCTTCCGTATATCCAATTTTTTTACGCGGAATTTAAAAAACTATGGAACAAGATGGATACTGATGTCAAGGAGGGGATGGAATTGCCGCAACCGGCGTCCGTCACATAGTTCCTTTTTAGTTTTTAGTATGGGGTTATTATGCAGTTGCTCAAAAAGACAAAAGAAATTGAACGCAAGGCGGAAGAGATTACACCTGAATTGCAACACAGCCTCCAGGTAAGAAGGCTGGCACTTTTAATTTTTGATATTTTGAAAGGCCATCACAAACTTGACGAACATTCGAGATTTCTTCTTGAAGGAGCGGCACTTCTTCATGATGTCGGGCTTTCCGTATCGGTTGCGGGACATAACAAAATTTCCCAAAGAATGATAAGGGATATAGATTTTAAGTATGTTGATAAACGGGAAAGAAATCTGATAGCAAATATTTCAAGGTATCATACAAAGTCTTTGCCGGACCCGAAACACAAAACATACTCAGGTTTAACGGAACAGGAAAAAGACTGGGTAAGAAAACTTTCCGGTATCTTAAGAATTGCAGATGGGTTAGACAGGGGGCATACAAGTAGCGTAAAAGATATAAGGATAAAAAAACAACACGGTAAGATGCTTTTTATTATCGAGGGCGATGTATCTGATACGGATATATATGGATTTAACAAGAAAAAAGACCTTTTTGAAAAAGAGTTCGGTTTTTCTATCGGCTTGATAAAGGAGAGCGAATGCCAAGGCTTATAATTCTAAGCGGTCCTTCCTGCGTCGGCAAGAGCCCCCTGCACAGGGCTTTTGAAAAATTCTATCCCGAGATTTCAAAAGAAATAAAAAAGGTTGTTCTTTATAATAGCCGCTCTCCAAGACCGGGTGAAAAAGACGGGATAAACTTTCATTTCAGAACCCGCTCTTTCATAGAAGGGCTTAAACAAAAACCGGACTTTATTGTTATGGATGTGCGTGGGGACCTTCAGGCTGTCGACATTGCACATCTGCGGAATAGTTTTGAAACAGGCGATGTTGTATTTGAAGGCAATGCATATATCGGAGCAATGTTTATCAGGCATCCTTCTTTGGAAAGCATCAAAAAATTAAGCATATTTATCTCGCCTCTGTCAAAACAGGAGATAGAGTTTTTCAAAAGTATCAACACAATTGCACTTCCTGAAATTGTAACCGATATAATGCGAAGAAAACTTCTAAGAAGAACACAGAAACAGAAAGGCATCCTTTCCGTTGCAGACCTCGAAAATATTGAAAAAAGAGCAAAAAGCGCCTATGAAGAATTAAGATACGGGTATCTTTTTGATTACATTATACCCAATTCTGACGGAGAAGATAGCGAAAACTGGGACGCCTTTTACTATCCCATCGCAGACGCAAGAAAAACGCTCAACGGTTTTACATCCATCATCCGAAACAACCCCTCGCCCTATGCAGAAAAATGGGAAAAAGATTTGATTGATTAAGAAGTGCTTTTATTATTTATGGTAAATCAGCGGAAAATTTACAAAAACTTCACAAAACCTCCACGATATTGTAACAATTTTTATTTATAACTTTTAGTGTGCCAAAAGATCCTTTCTGAAAAACCTACAATAAATTCATCCGCAAAAATTATAAATAGCAATCTGGGTGTATGGACTGAAATAAGCAGAGATTGTGTCATAGAAGAAACGATATTTGGAGATTTCAGTTATGCGATGGAAGGGGTTTCAATAATCTACTCTAATATCGGAAAGTTTTGTTCAATTGCATCTTATACCAGAATAAACCCGGGCAACCACCCTATGTACAGGGTATCACAACACCATTTTACATATAGAAGACGGCAGTATGGTTTTGATGTGCAGGATGACGCGGATTTTTTCCAAGCCAGAAGGTTGAAAATATGTAATATCGGGAATGATGTGTGGATAGGACATGGTGCGATAATTATGCCGGGTGTAAATATAGAAAGCGGAACCGTGATAGGAGCGGGCCCTGTTGCAACAAAAGATGTTAAAGCATACGAGGTTGCGGTTGGCGTTCCCGCAAAGCCCATAAGAAAAGGATTTTCAGATGATGTAATTGAAAAACTTTTAAAAATAAAATGGTGGGACTGGCGATATGAAGACATTAAACAGAGGTTTAAAGATTTCCTAGATATAACCTCGTTCATTGAAAAATATGAAAATCGGAGCAAAGATAAGTCAGGCAAGGATTAACGGTAATGTCGGAGCCTTAAAGCAGGATTTGCGGCTTTTAAAAAAAATTGGCTTGAAATACATAGAAGTTCCCGTCAACTGTATGGATGTCATAAGAAACGGACAGATTGATAAAACCCAGGCCGGTCGCCTGATAAATCTGCTGCACAGTTTTGATTTTGAGTACACAGTCCATTGCCCTTTATCGTTGGATGTAATGGATAAAAATCAGCCCGAAACCCATAAGGCTGTTTTATATTCAACGATGGAGTTTGCATATCTTCTGGGTTCTAATATCGTTGTTTATCACCCCGGTAAGTTTATATCGGAGCAGCAAACCGGAGAGCGTTATAAAATCCTATCCGCAAAATTAAAAAATGAACTTCTTGAAAAAGAGGCGGGGGTTATAAAAACAATTGCAAAAAAATATAAAGATATAGATATATGCATTGAGAATATGCCTGCATTTGTTCCTCAATGTTTTGACTGGTATGCGGAAAAATTGGATGTGCTCTATAATCAGGTTAAGAACATAAACTGCAAAAATGTATCCATAGCACTTGACATAGGGCATCTTTTTGTATCATCAAATTTTTATGGGTTTGGGTTTTTAGATTCAATAAAAAAGATTAAAGACTCTATAGGTTATATCCATATCCACGATAATTTCGGGAAGCCCTCCGGTTATTACGAGAATAATTTTTCGGAGATGGTTCCTTTAGGATTGGGGGATTTACACCTGCCTCCGGGTTGGGGCTGCATACCTGTTGCAGATGTGGTAAATGTTCTTTCAAGCCGTTATACGGGTATATGGATGCTTGAGATAAGAGGGATGTATTCGGATTACATAAAAAAGTCCATAGGAGTGCTTAAAAATGTCAAGGTCGGACCTGCATATACACAGTAAATATTCAAACAGACCCAGTGAATGGTTTTTACGCCGCATAGGTGCGTCTGAAAGCTTCGTGGAACCCTCCGCAATATATGAAACCTGTAAGCAAAAGGGGATGGATTATATAACAATAACCGACCACAACAGTATATCGGGGGCACTTGAAATAGCACACCTTCCGGGTGTGTTTATCTCTTCTGAGATTACCACATACTTCCCGGAAGATAACTGTAAGATACACTGTCTTGTGATGGGGATTACAGAAAGGCAGTTTGAGCAGATACAAAAAATCCGCGGGAATATTTATGAACTCCGGAAATATATGCTTGAAAACAATATAATCCATTCCGTTGCCCACCCGCTTCTTTCCGTAAATGATAAGCTTACCCTGCAAAATGTTGAAAAGTTGATACTTTTATTTAAAAGGTTTGAAGTTTTAAACGGCGCCCGCAATCAATATTTAAATCAGACAACAAGGTTAATTCTTGAAAATCTAACCCCGGCAATAATTGAAGAAATGGCAGGCAGATATAATCTGTGCGTCGCGGATAAGGCATGGGAAAAATTTTTTACAGGCGGAAGCGATGACCACAGCGGGGTTTATATTGCACAATCCTGCACCTCCACTGACAGGTCATCCAATGTTTTTGATTTTCTTCAAGATTTAAGAGAAGGAAGACACAAAGAAGAGGGAATATCAGGTTCAAGTTTAACACTCGCCCATAGCCTTTACCGTATTGCCTACGGCTATTATTGTAGTAAATTTTCGGGCAACGGGCACAAGATAGACCCGATTAAAAAAATGCTTGGCAGGTTTGCCGGGCATGACGAAAAGCAGACATCTAAATTCTATATTCCTCAACCGGTGGTAAGATTTTTTACATCAAGGAAAAAAAGGAACCTTACGGATATAGAAAAAATACTGGTTGACGGGTTTGCATCACCCAAAAAAACAGGTTTTGCTCCGACGGAGGACAAGGATCAATATCATTTTCATATTGCATCGTCAATAGGACATAATTTAGGTTTTGCCTTTACGCGGCATTTTATCGAAAACATTGAAAAGGGAAGGCTTGTCGAAAGCATTCAATCTCTTTCATCCATAGGTCCCGTTGCTCTTGGGTTTGCGCCATATATAACCGCATTTTTTGCGCAACACAAGGATAATAAATTATTAAAATCTTTTGAAAATCATTTCAACCTCCCCGACGGAAAAAAGGCCAATAAAGGCAAGAAGGTATGGTTCACCGATACATTAGACGATGTTAACGGTGTTTCGCGCACTATTTCCACGCTTGCCAATCTTGCGGGAAAGGATGGGCAGATAACCGTATGCACATCACTTTCCGAAAAGCCTGAGGCGGATTTCCCTCTATATAATTTTGAACCTGTCGGCGTGTTCAATCTTCCGGAATATGAATCGCAAAAAATAGTTTTTCCGCCGTTTTTGACGATGCTTGAATTTGTGGAAAAGCAGGGATTTGACGAAATCATTGTCTCTACCCCGGGACCCGTGGGACTTGTAGGTCTGCTTGCAGGGCATCTACTGAACATAGATTTGAAAGGGATATACCACACTGATTTTCCTCAATATGTCCACCATCTTACCGATGATGACCATATGGAAGGATTAGCATGGAAGTATATGCTGTGGTTTTACGGATATATGAAAAAAATATTTGTGCCGAGTAGATTTTATTTTGACCTTCTTGTCGAAAAAGGGTTTGAAAAGGCAAAATTGGATATACTTGAAAGGGGGGTGGACACCAGCAGGTTCACGCCACAAAAAAGAGATGCTAAATTCTGGGGAAGGTATGGAATAAACGGCGGTTTTAAATTTATTTATGTAGGAAGGGTATCTACTGAGAAAAATATTGAAAATCTTTTGCATGCGTTTACGGATATTGAAAAAGACCTGCACGATATTCATCTTATCATAGTGGGAGACGGGCCTCTTCTTGGCACATTAAAAGCAAGATTTAACCTTCCCGATATTATATTTACGGGCTATTTAAAAGGAGAGGAACTTTCTGCGGCGTATGCAAGCTCGGATGTGTTTGTTTTCCCCAGTATGACAGATACATTCGGTAATGCAGTTTTAGAGGCGCACTCAAGCGGTCTTCCTGCAATTGTCTCTAACAAGGGTGGACCTGTAGATATCGTAACAAGCCATAATTCCGGACTTATAGTTGATGCCAAAAACTCAGAAGAGATTGCACAGGCTATGCGTAAAATCTATAAAGATGAACACCTAAGAAGCCGGCTTGCCGCAAATGCCTTATCAAGGGCAAGGGAAAGCAAATGGGAAAATATTTTAAAGAAACTTCTTGCATAATACCTTTCTATAACGAAGGCAGGACGCTTTTGGACATATTGGAAAAGCTGCAAAAGGTCAAAAGCCTGTTGCAGATAATCTGTGTAGATGATGGCTCCGTAAATTTTACATATCAGGAAATAAAAAACAGATTTCCTTTAATAACATTAGTTAAAAATAAAAATAATATAGGTAAGGCAGGTGCAATAAGGGAGGGATTAAACCGGGCAAGTGCGGAGCATATACTTCTTTTAGATGCGGATATAGAAGGCGTGAATGTCGAAGACATTGAAAATGCCATAAACACATTTCAAAATAGCAATATAGATATGTTAATATTAAGGAAATCACATTCTCCTTTCTTTTTCAAAATCACGGGGTTTGATATTTTAATCTCGGGTTTAAGAATCATCAAAAGGGCTGATTTGAAAAATGTTTTTAAATATCCCGTGCGGGGGTATCAGATTGAATTTGCAATAAACAGGTTTATGCAGAAGTATAATAAAAAAGTTTTATGGACATACTGTTCAGGTAAGAATACACTTAAAATTCATAAGTTTGGTCTGGTAAAAGGATTAGAAAAAGAAGCTCGGATGTTTATAGAAATATTTTCATATATAGATCCTATCAACCTTATAAGACAGTACAGGGGACTGAAAAAGATTTAATTTTTTTTCAAAAAAAACACTTGACAAAATTCAATTTATATATAATATACTAATATTCACAGGACTTATCTGCCTGTGCGTTGCACGCAAGCAGGACGGAGGCTAAAATGTCGCGTACAACAAACAAACAAACAAACAAACAAACAAACAAATACAACCGACCTTACTGACATTTTTGGAAACAATAAGGTGTTAGAATATAAAACCCAGAGTTGTTGCATTATAGGGAAGCAACAAACAGCTCTGGGTTTATTTTTTTATATTTTGATTTATTTTTGTTGTTTTGAAGGAAGTGAAACAATAGCCTGTTTGCATTCGCCGATAGTTTGAGGCGGCTCATTGAGGATTTTAGAGAGACAGCCGTTATGTTTAATCCAGTAGGTGAGCGTCCATGCCAGCGGGCAAGAACCGACTAAAGAAGTGGGGACAGGAGGGGTGTGTCAGAAAAATTATCAAAAAGCGACTAAAAGATAGATTTCCACAGACGAGATAGGGTATCAAATAGATTGGCAAAATTGAGAAGTTGAAAATTTTGTCCAAAAGATGAAAAAATAGCTACAACGCAAATGGCTCCTAAGGATATCATCTTAGCCGGATTAGTGTTGATCCTCGCTCTTTCCTTCGGATTGGGAGCAAAAGAAAAAGCAGAGAAGTTTTTGAATAAGCTTTTTTCCCGCGAATAGCGGGATTCCGCCCAATAGTAAATAGCTGGCGGCAAAGGAATGGATTTTTGAGGTTTACCGCTCCTCACCCGTGTAAAAGCGGAATCTAAAAACGAAAGGGGGTGAAAATCATGGCAGTAGAAAAAGCGATTGGTTCCAGTAGTTTGGTAGAGGTTGTTGACCGAATCCTGGACAAGGGCGTGGTTGTTGACGCTTGGGTAAGAGTCTCTTTAGTGGGTATTGAATTACTTGCGATTGAGGCAAGAGTAGTTGTCGCATCAGTTGAGACTTACCTGAAGTATGCTGAAGCGATTGGATTGACTGCAACAGCCGCCTAAGATAAGGATAAGGCCGAAAAAGGGGTTCTTGCCGAGTCATCCTTGAAAAGCATGGTTCGCCAAGTAATTCCTTTCCTTGCTTTAGAAAAATTAAAAGGTTATGGGGGAGTAAGATTATGGAAATTGCCGAAGAGTTGAAAAGAGTTGCTCAGGAAATCGTTTCTTCTTATCAATC
The DNA here is from genome assembly GCA_013626165.1 of bacterium Unc6. Lineage (NCBI taxonomy): Bacteria > Pseudomonadati > Candidatus Omnitrophota > Candidatus Velesiimonas > Candidatus Velesiimonas alkalicola. The sequence continues at coordinate 4,824 of NDHX01000009.1, read as the reverse complement.
TAGAATCTCTACAGTGGCCATGATCATAGATAGTACCCACCAGCTCCTAGAGGATTTTAAGAACAAAAAAAATGAAATGAGTGAGCATCTCAAAGAAACTCTTGCCAGAGGAGGGTCTTTAAGAAAAAAAGATTTTGATAATATGATGAAAGATATCCTTTACCATCAGGATGAAAAAGAAAGACAGGTAAGAAATTTATTAAAGACTTTTTTTGAAGAACAGAAAGAGATAGCGCAAGTTATTAAGAGGAATCTGACAGAGGGCGAAGAAAAGGTAAGAATAAGTGATTTTAAAAAGATGCTTGAGGATATTCAGGCCAGGCAAAAAGCCAGAGAGAGTGAAGTAAGTGTAATGTTAAAGGAATTTCAAACAGAATATAGAGAGATGGCCGAATCACTGCGCAGCCTTTTAGATAAAGGAGAAGCCATACGGATTAGGGAATTTAAAGCGATGCTAAAAGATATTCGGTCAAAACAGATTGAGCGGGCAAAAGAAGTTAAAACAAGAGAAGTTAAAACAAGCCCGGATGAATCTAGAAAAGAACGCCAAGATGGGCTTCTTAAGTGGAATAGATTGGCAGCTATTATGGCTGAAAAAAAAGTGGAAGGGGGGTGAAGGTCAGAGAGAAAGAAGAAGTTGCCAAGGTTTGATTTAAGGACTTAGTTGAGCGAAAATAAAAATTTTTATTTAATGTGTTTGATTAAAATTTGAAAGGAGGAATGCAAAATGGGAATAGCAGATGATATCAAAAAATTAGGTGAGGATATTGTTGCCTCTTATGATGGCCGGGTAAGGGCGATAGGAGAATTAGTTAGTGATGTCCAGAAGACACTTAAAAGCTTTGCAGTTGATAGGGGAAAAATGAGCAAAGAGCAAGCAAAGAACTTGGCAGATTTCGCTGTGAATTTGACTAACGATGTAAGTTCAATGTTAAATGGTTTTCAGAAGGACCGTAGCAAGATGTCAAAAGAACTTAAGGATAAACTTGCTAAGGAAGTAAAAGAGATTGAAACCTATGTTGCTGATAAACTTAGAGAATTCTCTGATGCCCATGCTGATATGAGCGAGGAACTCAAGAAAGAGTTAGTTAAGTATGTAGCAGGTGTTGTCAGTGAAACCAAGAAATTATTAGGTGGTTTTGCAGATGAACGAGAAAAGATGGTCGCCGAAAAAGAAAAGATGGCTTCTAATTGGCAAGCTCTAACTGCTACCATGGCAAAGAGAAGAGGTAAGCCGGTTGTTGAATATGGTGCAGAAGTAACTACAGTTGAAGAGGCAGTTAAGGAGAAAAAAAAGAAAAAAAAGAAAAAGTAGAGGGGTAAGAATATGAGCAAGATTGCGATAAAATGTGTCTTTTGTAAAGGCACAGGCAAAGACCCCTTTGATTTACTCTCTGAACTTGCCACCTGTCAGGTCTGCAGAGGCACAGGTAAGGTTGAGGTAATAGAGCCGGCGATCAAGTGCGCTTTTTGCCAGGGCACCGGCATTTATCCTCATAATGCCCGAGTTACCTGCACAGTCTGCAATGGCAAAGGAATGGTTACCGATGGATAGATTCAATTCTGCAAGAGAAAACTTTGAGAAGAAAGAAAAGAAGGTGATTGATGAGATGACTACAGTATTGGAGCCAAGTCCTCTGCCAGACTTTGTGGAGACTCCTTATATAAAGGATATTACAAACAGAGCCCTTTCCTATATCAAGGCTGATTTCCCAGTCCATTTCAGAGGGGTTTCCGGGACTGGCAAGACGACGTTGGCTATGCACATAGCCAGTAAGATTAAAAGACCGGTGGTAATGATTCATGGCGATGAAGAGTTTACAACCTCTGACCTTGTCGGTGGTGAATACGGCTACAGGATTAGAAAAGTTATAGACCGTTTTGTCTCCAGAGTTTTGAAGACAGAAGAGGACATGGTGAAACGCTGGGTTGATAATCGCCTGACCATTGCCTGTAAGTATGGATTTACTCTTATCTATGATGAATTTACTCGCTCACGTCCAGAGGCAAATAACATCCTTCTTTCTATCTTACAGGAGAAGATGATGGATTTGCCAGTGGGAAGAGGCGGCGAGGAACCATATCTGAGAGTTGATCCAAATTTCACCGCTATCTTCACCTCTAACCCTGAGGAATATGCCGGTGTCCACAGAAGCCAGGACGCTTTAAGAGATAGGATGATAACAATGGATTTAGACCACTTTGACTATGATACGGAAATGGCTATCACGCGGGCAAAATCCAAACTCTCTAAAAGACATGCTGAGATGATAGTAAATATTGTCCGGGGTTTGAGGGAATCTGGAAAGTGTGAGTTTGCCCCAACCATTCGGGGTTGCATTATGATTGCAAAGACCCTTAAGGTTCAAAATATTACCCCTGCCAAATCTAATGGTGCATTTATGCAGATGTGCCAGGATATATTGGCTTCTGAGACGAGCAGGGTTGGCTCAAAGACAAATCAGTCCAGGGTTAAAGAGATTGTAAAAGAGTTGGTTGAAAAATCTAGTTAATCATTGAAGGAGGATGATCAAATGACTCTTATGCGGGCATTTTCCAGGGTGGATAAAGATGGGAAAATAAAACTTCCCGGCAATATTCAGCGAGAAGTAGAGCTTAAAGAAGGCCAGCTGGTTGAGCTGAAGATTGTGGGGGCGAGTGCTAAAAAAGCGTTCTTATTACAGGAAGAAGAGCCGCAAGGTGACACGAAGTGTCATTCCGAGTCCTTCGCCTTCTGTCATTCTGAGTCCCGACTTTTCGGGACGAAGAATCTCAGGGGAGGGCTCAGGATAAACTCCGCGAGGAATCTTGGTGATTAACTGTCTCGAAATAATAACGACCGTATTTATAAAATCCCTCCTAACCTCCCTTTGCCAAAGGGAGGAATTCCCCTCTTTGTAAAAGAGGGGTGAGAGGAGATTTTTTAATCAATGTCAATTCAATTTCGATACTCTTAATATTTGGAGGTGAAGAATGCCAAGAGGCGTAAGTGATATAGACGGTCTTCGAAATGTCGGGAGTATGCACAGCACGGGTAAGCGTTCTATACCCAGAGTGGCAAGTTCTGCCTATTTAGATTTGTATATGCTCCGGAAGGAAAAGGACCGGTTAGAGAAAGAAGATGCCATTTTGGAAAAGCGAAAGGCAGGGATTCAAAAAAGGTTAGAAGATATAAAAAAAGAGATGGAGGTATTAGAAAAAGCAGACCGGCAGGAAAAAGGAGAACGAACTGGGTATAAAGAAGAAGTTATGAAGGAAACAGAATCTCGAGAAAAAAAATGGAAGAAGATGGGATTGAGTTACTGAAATTGACGGAGAGGCAAATTATGGAGACTGAATGGAAGACATATCAGTGGAGGGGCGGCAGGATGATGAGAAAGAATGAGGTCATTGAAGGTGAGGTATTCGAATGTGCCTTTTGTAAAGGAGGCGGATTTTTAACCGGTGTAAAAGGAATCAAATGCCCTGTTTGTAGGGGAGAAGGAATCGTGAGTATTAATGCACCGGCTGTGCTCTGTGCCTTTTGTAATGGAAGGGGAAAGAAACATCCATTGGACTACCACCCTTACCTGTACCGTTTGTAGGGGAAAAGGCATTGTGAGCGCAGGGACTTCGCGGATTAAAGGCTGTCCTTGCGTGTAAAGGAACAGGCAGGGAATGCGGTAAGACGCTTCCCTGTTTGATATGCAAGGGTATAGGGGTGGCAAGGAGGAACTAACAATATGGCAAAAAAAGAGAAGGAAAAAAGAGAAGGATTAGACATTGATTTTGGAATAGGTAAATTAAGTTTAGGGGGATTATTTAAAGGCATTGAGAAGTTAGTTGACCTTGCCGCAGATTTAACAGAAGCCGGTGGAGAGATTAAGAAAGAGGGCGAGATAGACCTGAGCCATCTTAAAAAAGGCATGAAAGGGGTATTTGGTTTTTCTATCAAGACAGCAGTAAGCGGAAAACCCATTGTTGAGCCTTTTGGCAACATCAAAAAAACTCCCAAAGGGCCCAAGGTTGAAGAGGAAAGAGAGCCGATTGTTGATGTTTTTGATGAGAAAGATGAAATAAGAGTTTATGCTGAGATGCCCGGGGTAAATCAAGATGATATAAAATTAGATTTAAAAGGAGACATTCTTGATATTTCAGCAAAAACGGGTGATAGAAAATATCATAAAGAAATTTTGCTTCCAACAAAGGTTAAACAGGAGACTCTTACATCAAGTTATAAAAACGGTATTTTGGAAGTTAGAATGAGGAAATGATAAATGGCATTAAATGGATTAAAAAAAGATACCTTAACATTGAAAGTCAAAGAGGCTTTAGCAAAAGATGTAGGAAGGGCTATTGTAAGGATAGACCCTGAAGATATGAAAATTCTTGAAATAGAGGTAGGCGACATTATAGAAATAGAAGGCAAAAGAAAAACTCCAGCAAAAGTAATGCCCTGTTATACCGAAGATAGAGGTAAGGGCATAATTCAGATAGACGGAATATCCCGGGAAAATGCCCAAGTAGGCTTAGATGAAAAGGTAAAGGTTAGTAAGGTAGACTATAAACCTGCCAGCAAAATCACGCTTTCGCCTTTAACTTTATCCAGTTTACTGCAAAGAGATAAAGATACTCAATACCTCGGCTCACTCATTGCTGGGCTTCCGGTTGTAGCTGGTGATAGAATCAGGGCTACCTTTTTTGGCTCAAGGCACTGCGATTTTAAAGTATTGGATACCATTCCCAATGAGGGTGTAGTTTTGATAAGCCCTGATACTTTACTTAGGCTAGAGACAAAGACTAAACCAGAAGAGGTATTGGCAAAAATTTCCTATGAGGATATCG
>NDHX01000008.1 GCA_013626165.1 bacterium Unc6 | reverse complement strand
TCGCCACTTTCCAGACTGCCTTGTCCTCACCAGGCTGGATATTTCGAACGACGATTTTTTGATTCTTTTTCACTTTTACACCGTTTTAGATTTTTTAAGAGGGCAATTTCATATAACTCGTTATTAGACGAATTGAATGTATAATATTGGCCTTTTGTTACATATTATACGAACTTTTAATGTATAATTATTAGTGAAATTATTAATAATCACTTAACTAGTTTTAGTTTACCAATTTTTATAAAATTATGCAAGAAAAATGCTTGGAAGAAACAAGGCGGGAATTAAAATTAAGAAATTATAGTTTCAAAACTATAAAGGCCTATCTCGGTTGCTTAAGAGAATATTTTGATTTTAAAAAATTTAATTTAGAAAAAATAGACGAGGAGAATATAAAGCAGTTTTTATTGAATAAACAAGACAAAAATTATTCTTCACAAACGATAAATCTTTACCCTGTTAGATAGTAAACATCTAACGGGGTTTACTTAAATGCAATAAAATTTTTTACCGCGAAGTATTGAAAATTCCCGAAAAGATAAACTTAAAATTCGCCAAGCGAAGCAAGAAACTACCGATTGTTCTATCAAGAGAAGAAATCAAAAACATCATTGATGCAATCAGAAACCCAAAACATAAATTGATAATCTCTTTGGCTTACGGCGCCGGCTTAAGAATCAGTGAAGTTGTTAGTTTAAAAGTAAAAGATGTTAATTTAGAAGAACTAACTATCCATCTTAAAAACGCTAAGGGTAAAAAGGACAGAATCACTATTTTCCCGGAAAAAATTGAAACCGATCTTCAAAACTTAATCGCTGGCAAAAATTTAAACGACTATCTTTTTGAAAGCGAACGAGGCGGAAAGTTAACTGAACGGACAGCTCAAAAAGTTTTTGAAAACGCGCTCCGGGGAGCCAGTATCAAAAAAGACGCGACTTTTCATTCATTAAGACACAGCTTTGCGACGCATTTATTAGAAAATGGCGTTGATGTTAGGTATGTGCAGGAACTTTTGGGTCATCAAAATATCAGAACAACCCAAGTTTATACTCAAGTAACAAATCCAAAGATTAAAAACATTAAAAGTCCATTATAGAACAGGGTAAAAAACTTAGAAGTTTTACCCAAAAGTTTAAAAAATTAAAAACACTTTAGATAATTTATAAGAAACGACCCAAAAATTTTTTGTGGGATTTTTTAGGCAAACGGGCCCCGAAGTATCCAAATTTTATCGGGAACTACGGGGCAAGCAAAAATTTTTGTTTACCACGTAGCAAACCAAAGGCTTTGCTATGGGGGCTGCGAGCTGTTGGTAAAATTGCAAAGCAATTTTGCGTTAATCGGCGTCTAGACTTTGCTCAAAGAAAATTCTGACATCGTCCGCTGTTTTTCTGCATTTCACTCAATATCTTTTATCTTTTTTTCCTACCTACTACCTACTATCTCCTATTTTCTTGGTGGAGATGAGGGGATTCGAACCCACTGACCCGCTTACGCTTCACAGGGGTTTTACCCCTTTGAATTACCCCTTGAACAACGGGGAAAGCTTCTTTCCCCGAACCCCTTTTGCAGTTTTTGAGCCAAGTTCTGTTTTATCCATATCTTGCCTCTTTAAGCAAAATTTCATATAACTGTCTTATAAGGGTAATAAATTTTATCTCAAAAGAGTCTTTGTCCGACATGAGTTCTTGCGTCAAACTTCTGTTCCTGCAATCATTCTGAGAGCCTGCAGATACTTATTGCTTGTTTTTATAACTATCTCTTCAGGTATCTCTGGAGCAGGGGGCGTCCTATCCCAGCAGAGAGTCACAAGGTAATCCCGTACAAACTGCTTGTCAAAACTGTGCTGACTCTTACCCGGCTCATATTCATCCTTTGGCCAGAAGCGGGACGAATCAGGTGTAAGCGCCTCATCTATAAGAATAATCTCATTGCCACTAAAGCCAAATTCAAACTTGGTGTCTGCAATAATTATGTTTTTTGATTCTGCGTATTTATTCGCCTTTTCATATAGGGCTATGCTTATGTCTTTTAGTCTTATGGCAACATCTTTTCCTATCATGTTCTCAATGTATTCTTGTGTTACATTTATGTCATGGCCGACATTCTTTTTTGTTGCTGGGGTAAAAATCGGTTCTGGCAACTTGTCTGACTCCTGGAGTCCTTTGGGGAGATTTATCCCGCAAATAGAATGTGTCTTTTTGTATTCTTTCCAACCAGAGCCGGAAAGATACCCTCTTACCACACATTCAATCGGTAGAGGATCTGCCTTTTTAATTAACATGGAGCGGCCGCGTAATGCTTCCTTATATTTTTGTACCTCTTCTGGGAAATCATCAACATTGGTGGTGATAAAATGATTGGAAATTATATCTTTGGTGAACTCAAACCAAAACGCCGAAAGTTTTGTCAAAACCTCCCCTTTGTGAGGGATTGTTGTAGGCAATACCACATCAAAGCAGGATATTCTATCAGTTGCCACCATTAAAAACTTGTCTTTGAGATTATAAATCTCTCTTACTTTTCCTCTTTTAAAAAACTCAATTCCACTTAGTCTTGAAAATTGCAATGTTTTATTTATCATAGAGTTTGTGAGCTCAACTTTCTGATTACCTGATTGGTCGCCAATTTGCCCAGCCCTCAAGTAAAACTTAAGGAGCGGGATTCACATTTTATCCGCCACCGTCTGTTAACAAGCATTTTCGGTTTATTTAAATTCTTCTAATGCAATGGTTATGTCAATATTTTCTATATCCTGTTCTATAAGAGGCGGGAGATTATATAGGCCTGTTTTTTCTTCAAATGTCTGCTTCTGTTTTTTATAGATTATGCCCAGTGGTATTTTATTATCCCATTCATCAGCCTTTTGAAGTGCAAGTACTTTATCAGACGAATCATAGGATGGTTCTAATTTATAGGCCTTTTCAGAATACCACTGATATGTATTTTTCTTATTGAACACAACGCAGGGCTGTAAAACATCTACAAGTGAAAATCCTTTATATCTGATTGCCTCACCAATCAACCAGGAGAGGTGTTTTGTATCTGCACTATATCCTCTTGCAACAAATCCACAACCTAATGAGATTGCCATTGAAACAGGATGTAGGGGCTCTTCAAACACTCCTTGTGGCTGAAATTGCGTTACATAACCAATATCTGTTGTGGGCGATGCCTGTCCCTTGGTAAGCCCATATATCTGGTTGTTGTGTACAATAACGGTTATGTCCACATTTCTTCTTATGTTGTGTAGAAGATGGTTTCCTCCCTCACCATAACAGTCTCCGTCACCTGTTGTGACAATAACTGTGAGTTTATGGTTTGCAATCTTTGCTGCAACGGCAACAGGAAGCGCCCTGCCATGAAGCCCATTAAAACAGTTGCATTTTATATAGTGAGGAAGTTTTGCAGCCTGACCTATCCCCGATACAAGAAGTATATCTTTTGGCTCTTTATTAATATTTACAATCGCCTTTTTTAGTGCAGTAAGGACACCAAAATTGCCACAGCCTGGACACCAGGTAGGAGAGTCAGAACTTAAGAAGTCTTTTTGCTCCATAATTTCTCCAATTTCTCCATCAGGTAATCCACATCAAAAGGCCTTCCATCAAATTTAAGTATAGAAGCATCGGGTTTAATGCCTGTCTGGCTAAAAAGAAGATTGCCCAACTGAGAGCCTGCATTGTTTTCAACATTGACAATAGTTTTGGCTTTCATTAGAACAGAAATAACACCTGAAGATGGGAATGGCCACACCTGTGAAAGATGAAGGAAACCCAAACTCTTTTCTTTAAAATTCTCGCAAGCTTCTTTTAAAACACCGTATGTGGAGCCAAAACCGACAAGGATTATCTCTGCATCTTCGTTGTAGGTTTCAGGAGACTGAACCTCCTGCATTAAACCCTTCATTTTTTTGTAAAATCTTTTTTCTACCATTCTGTTTCTTATCTCTGCATCTTCGGTTATGTGTCCTTCTTCTGTGTGCTCATCGCTATCAACATATATTACACCTTTTATCCAGGAAGGAATTGCACGAGGAGATATCCCATTTTCTGTAAGAGTATATCTTTTGTATGAATTCACACCCTCCGATTCATCTTTCCCTATGATATGTCTTTTTGTAATCATAGAATTTGGATCAAGGATTACATCCCTGTAAGAATCTGCAAGGTGCTGGTCCGTCATAATAAAAACCGGTATCTGATATTTTTCAGCAATATCAAATGCTTTTATCGTTAAATAGAACGCCTGTTCAATCGTGCCGGGTGTAAATATTGCCCTTGCAAATTCACCATGCCCGCTATGGAGAACAAAATTTAAATCTGCCTGTTCTGTTCTCGTCGGAAAACCTGTGGCAGGGGCCGGCCTCTGTGCATCAACAATTACAACGGGTGTTTCTGTCATACCGGAAAGGCTTACCCCTTCAACCATAAGGGCAAGACCTCCGCCCGATGTTCCGGACATTGAACGAACACCTGCAAAAGATGCGCCTATTGCCATGTTTATTGCAGCAATTTCATCCTCTGCCTGTTCAATAACAATATTGTAGTTTTTTGCAAAATGTGCAATAACATTCATTATGCTTGTAGAAGGGGTCATCGGATATGCCGTATAAAATTTGCAGCCTGCTTTTATGGCCCCAAGTGCAATGGCATCATTGCCGTTCATTAAAAACTTTTTAGTGGGTCTGCAACATACTATCTTGTATGTATCCTGTTTATATTCTTGCGTTGTAAAATCATAGCCTTGTTTTGCAGATGCAATATTGTTTTCTATTATCTGAGTCGTCTTATCGGAAAATGCTTGTTTTAAACTATCCTCTAAGATTTTAAAATCAATGCCTGTAATACTTAACACCACGCCACAGGCAACAGAGTTTATAAATATTTCAGAGCCATATTTTTTTGCTATATCATAGAAGGGAACATCAAAAATATCGTCTTGCAATATTTTAAACTGTTTTTTATCTGCTATTATGATTCCGTTTTTTGCAAGTTTATGTTTATGGATTTCAACGCTGTTTTTATCCAGCGCAACAACAATGTCAAATTTCTGACGAAGGGTATACGCAGGAGTATTTGATATCCTTATCTGAAAAAAGTTATTTCCTCCTCTTATGCGGGACATATAATCCTGGTTTGCAAATATATGACAGCCTGTATTTTTAAACAGGCCACACAAAACCATACCTATTGTTTGCATTCCCTGTCCTGCTTCACCGGTTATTGTTATGGTAAATTCTTTTCTCATAAGTTTTGCCCTTGAAACCCTGTCGCCAGTCCCTGATTCGTATCAAAATCCTTCTCTTATAACCGTTTCTTCAAAGTCCTTTCTTTTTAATCTTGGAAGAAGCGGATTGCTTTTATTATAAAAACCCACTGCCATAAGCATTGCAACCTCATATCTATCGGGGATATTAAACGCTTTTTTAACCCTGTCCTGTTCAAACCCATCCATAGGATGTGTATCAATGCCCATATCTTTTGCAACAAGCATAAAACTCATAGTAAAAAGCCCTGCATTTCTTAAAGCCAGTCCTCTTGAATTCATATCGCCTCCATAAAGCATCCGGGCAAGACCATTCAATGACTGCCTTTCTTCTTCCTTATGGTATCCCTTTTCAACCATATCATCAAATATTTCGTTCATTCGGTCATACCCGTTTTTATCGGCAAGAATAATTAGCATAGCAGGTGCCTCTTCAACCTTAGGCTGGTTTAATGCACATTGTCTTAGCTTTTGCTTGTTTTCGGGTTTTGTAACAAGTATGAATTTCCAGGGTTGGAGATTAAAAGATGAGGGACATAGTTTGGCTATATCATAAATTTTTTTTATAGTAGCCTCATCTACGGATTTGGTGGTGTCAAAAAAATTTACAGACCTTCTTTCCTGAATTAAATCTTTTAATTGCATAGCACCTCCTTATGTGCCCGACAAGAGACGAATCTGGTCGGCTTTTTGATACATTATTAACTTAATAGACACACCAAAATATGTAAATTGTTTGCTTTTTACTTTTTATTGACTTTTTCTACTTATACAAGATAGGCTTTATTTATCTTCCGGGCCAATTTCATTATTATCCAGAAAGTATATTCCTTTATAAAGTTGGTGGTCAAACATTTTGCTGTATTCTGTCCAGGCAGAGGTAGGGTCTTTGTCTTTTTTTAATATATTTTCAAATCCTGCAAGTTTTGCATCTATGTTGTCAATGTGGTGAACGGCAATTGCTTCTGTGCATTGAGGCCTTTTGGGAGCGCCCCATTCTATCTCTCCATGGTGACTTAATATTAAATGAAGAATAATATTTTCTATGCTTTTGGGAAAGTTTTCTATGCGGTCAATAAGCCCTTTTGCGATTGTTGCGCCAAGTATAATATGCCCGATAAGTTTTCCACTGTCTGTATAATATATCGTGGTATCATATGCCAGCTCTTCTGTCTTACCGATGTCATGCAGAACAATGCCGGCAATAAGGATATCTCTGTCCAATATCGGATAAAACTCTATTAGAACCTCGGCAATGTTAAGCATAGATACTGTATGCTCAAGAAGTCCGCCCAAGTATGCATGATGGAATTCCACAGCGGCGGGTGCTGTTTTAAACGCAACGGACATTTTTTCATCCCTAAAAAGATTTTCAAAGAGTTTCACAATATACGGATTTTTTATTTGCTTTATCACAGAAATAAGTTTATCCCAGAGTTCTTCTATGTCTTTATCTGTGGTGGGAATATATAAGGAAGGGTTAATATTTTTTGATTCTGTACGAATAAAGTTGCTTATGTTCAGTTGTAACTGTTTTCTATATGAGCCAACAACACCTGTTATTCGGACATAATCGGCCACATTTATGGTATCGGCAAGATTTCTGGTTATATCCCATTTTCTTGCTTCAATGCAACCTGTTTTATCAGAAAGGACAAGTGTAAGATAAAGGTCTCCTTTTTTTGTAGTGGGCACTTGTTTTTCTCTCACAACATAAATGCCGTCCACAAATTCACCCTCTTTAAGTCCGTTAATAAATTTATGTGAGATGTTTTGTTCCATATCATTTAATTTTGGTTTTTAAGAAATCTACAAGTTCTCTGTCAATATTATTTATATGACCCACCCACCAGTCCACTAACATAACATTCATATGCAGCATAAGTTTTTTATCTATACCCTGTTTTGATATTTTATCTATTATATCGGCGAGTTCTTTTTTAAAATGTTCGTGCTCACTGAATAGTTCAACATACAATGGCCAACGGTGTTCTTTTGCAAGATGCTCTTCTGTTTGGAAATGCCTTATAACATACTTACTTAAAAAACTTGCTGTGTCTTTTATTGTCTGATCGTAACGATCATTTTCACACATTGTTAGAAGAGTATCTGTCCGTTTAAATATTTCCTTGTGGTCTTTATCTATAACATCAAGTCCAAGAATTATCTCTTGCTTAAAATGTGAAGGCATATCGCACCCCTTTTTCTTCACTCGTAACGATCATTTTCACACATTGTTAGAAGGGTATCTATCCGTTTAAATATTTCCTTATGGTCTTTATCTATAACATCAAGTCCAAGAATTATCTCTTGCTTAAAATGTGAAGGCATATCGCACCCCTTTTTCTTCACATAATATTACCATTATTTCAGGAAACTTGCAAGAAGATTTTTTAAAGGTTATAATAATAAATCCTTTATTGCGTATCTTACGCGGAAATCTAAAATGAAATTTTAGAAAGGATAAGAGATGAAAAAAAAATTAAAAACACCATCTAATATTCACAGAAAAAGAGTTCATGGTTTTCGTGCAAGAATGTCCACTCAAGATGGAAGGAAGGTCCTGAAAAGACGAAGACAAAAAGGAAGACATAAATTAACAGTTTAAAAAGCAAAGCCTTACGGGCATGAAAAACAAACAACAAAAGTGGTTTAAAACCGTAACAGAGCAAGGTGTTTACAAAAAGGGCAGGTATCTTGTTTTGTGTTTTATTGAAGGCACAGATAAAACAAGGGCTGCTTTTATAATAAGTAAAAAAAAATGTAAGTCTGCTGTGCGCAGAAACAGGATAAGAAGGTTGCTCAGAGAAGCCTTAAGACAAGTCTCCTCTAACCTGAAACAAGGACTTGATATTATTGTATTCGTAAAGCCTCAAATGATTTTGTTAACAAAAAAACAGGCCGTTCCCCGTTCGCCCACAGCTCTTAAGTTTTACGAGAAGCAGGGTTTATTTGCAACAATAAAAGATGAGATGGAGAAACTGTTTAAGACATGAATAATGTACTTATAAAATTTATTAGAATACTTATCTTTATAAGAAGGCTCGTCCTGCCTATTGGTTGTTGCAGGTTTTATCCGACCTGTTCAGAATACATTATTCAGGTATTTGAAAAATTTTGTTTCTGCAAGGCACTGGTTTTATCTGTTAAAAGAATAATAAGATGTAACCCACTGTGCAAGGGCGGTTATGACCCAACAGGTGACAGGCGACAAAGGACAGGTGACTTGTGACGGGTAACAGGTGAGAGAGAAAAATTTAGTCCACAGTCGCCAGTTACCAGCTACCATTGACCAAGAGCGGGAGGATTAAACGATGAATCCAAGATATATTGTGGCAATGATAATATTGATTGCATTTATGCTTTTTTATCCCTGGTATATGAGTAAAATAACACACAGACAGAAAGAGCCCCCACAGATACAACAGGTTGAACCGCCACAATACATTGGTTATCAAAATGTTATAAAAAAAGAAGTTGTCCACAAAAGAATACCTTTTCAGACAGAAAGTTTTCTTCTGGATTTTAGTAAAAACGATGGCTCTATAAGAAAGGTTGCGTCTGAAAAACATGAAGTAATAGGGGAACCGCACCCTCTTGCCATTATAAATGCTGACGATATGAGCCAGATAAGCCCTTTTTCCTTTAATTTGACAATTGTAAAAGATAATAAACCCATAAATATCTCACCAACAGACTTTAAAACAAATATAGGACGTTTAAAAGCTACTTTCACTGGGATATATGAAGAAGGGATAGAAGTTATAAGAGAAATACAAGAGACTGATGAAAATGTTCTTCATTTAAGTCTAAAACTTAAAAATTTGTCTGAGTCAGACATAACAGCCTATTATACAATAGGTTGTGCATCTGGCATTTCTATAGATGCACCCAACGATAAAGCACTTATAGAGGTTCTTAGTTTTACAAACCAAAGGTTTTATAAAGAACCATTTAGAAGGGCTCTTTCCCAGTTAAAAGAAAGGGTTGGACAGACAAACTGGGTAAGTATAAGAAGCAGATATTTCTGTGTTTTATTAAAGCCGGAGGGTAGACCTGGTTCTGCGGTCGTTTACTCAAATTTGGAAGACGATAGAGGAGTTGTAGGATTAAGGTCCCAAATTTTAACATTAAAACCTGAAGGGGAGTATTCCGAAAACTTTAAATTATATGTAGGGCCAATAAATTATGAAAATCTTAAAAAAATAGACCCCACAGCAACAAAAATTGCCGAATTAGGTATGCTACATGTGATATCAAGAATGCTTTTGGCAACCTTAAACTGGGTGTACTCCTGGACAAAAAATTATGGGATAGCCATAATATTTTTATCAATATTCATTTCTATTGTTTTGTCTCCGCTTTCTATAAAGAGTGCTATTTCTATGAAAAAAATGCAAGAAATACAACCCAAGATGCAAGAAATAAGAGAAAAACACAAGGATAATCCTCAAAAAATGAATACTGAGCTGATGGAAACCTATAAAAAACACAAAGTAAATCCATTTGGTGGATGTCTACCAATGCTTCTTCAAATTCCTATATTTTTTGCATTATATCAAGTCCTAATGAGATCGGTAGAATTAAGGGGGGCGCAATTTCTATGGATAAAAGATTTGGCGGGTCCGGATAAAGCCTTTCGTCTTCCATTTTCTTTACCTGTTATAGGTGAATGGCTCAATATGCTGCCTGTTTTTGTTATAGGTGCAATGTATCTACAACAAACTCTTACATCAACACAAACAGTTACAGAACCAAGCCAAAAGATGCTGGTTTATATTATGCCTCTTATACTTGGTTTTGCATTCTATTCTATGCCCTCCGGATTTATTCTGAATTTTCTTACAAGCACACTTGTCAATTCAGGAATACAAATATTAGTCACACATAAACTTCAAAAATAATTATAAATGAAAAACAAAAAACCTGAAATTCCGACATGTGGATAAAACAAGTATTTCATTCCCCTTTTAGGAAAGGGGCTGCCCCGAAGTGACGGGTATTTCCCTTTTGTAAAAAAGGGCCATCTAAAAATAGGGTTATACAACAGTTCCAAACTGTTAATGTTCCACGTGGAACACTAGAGTCTGTGAGCATAACCCACAAGCACCAGGATACAAATCACACACCCAGAGGGTACCCGAAGCACCAAACAATATTCAATGACCAAATTACAATAACCAAACTTTTGGAAATTCGGGCACCCTTTGGGTGTGGAATTTGTATCTTCGGATACTCCCTGGGTGTGGAATTGAGGTCATTTATTATTTTTCTTTGTCACCTGTTACCGCCGGTCGCCAGTCACCTATTCTATGGGGGTCGTGCAACGGGGCCTTTTAGCATCAACAGGAAATATTGTGAGTAAAACTATCTCTGTTTGCAACCAAAAAGGTGGTGTTGGAAAAACCACCACTGCAATAAATTTAAGTGCTTTTTTGTCTCAGAGCGGTAAAAAGACGCTTATAGTAGATTGCGACCCGCAGGCAAATGCAACAAGTGGGCTTGGTGTAGACAAAAAAAATATAAAATACAACACTTATGATGTAATAATGCAACATATTCAACCGCAAGAAGCAGTGATCCCTATCCTTATTGAAAACCTATTTATAATTCCCTCCAACATAAACCTTGTAGGAGCAGAATTGGAGCTTGTTTCTGTGCTGGGACGGGAATTTAGAATAAAAAATTCGATAGAAAATCTTCGGTCTTCTTATGACTTTATAATATTAGACTGTCCCCCTTCTTTGGGACTTTTGACGATAAATGCTTTGGTAGGGTCTCATTCCATTCTTATACCCCTTCAATGTGAATATTTTGCATTAGAAGGGGTTGTCCAATTAATAGATACTATTCAAAGGATAAAACGCAGTTTAAATCCTGTTCTTGAAATTGAGGGGGTGCTCCTTACAATGGCTGATCATAGAACAAGATTTTCTACAGAGATCATAAGTGATGTCAGACAATACTTCAACAACAAGGCTTATGACACTGTTATCCCAAGAACAATAAAATTAAGTGAAGCCCCGAGTTTTAATAAGCCCATAAGTCTTTATGAACCATTTTGTACCGGCGCAATAAAATACAAGGAATTTGGAGAAGAATTTTTAAGAAAACAAAAATGTGGGATAGCTGGACCGCTACCAAGCCCCAATAACAGGTGATAGGCGAGACTGGTGGCAGGCAACAGGGAAAGGAGTTTTTATTATTTTTTATTTTCCAGTCACCGGTTACCGGTTATTTGTCACCACTTACCAGTCGTCTTAAGGAAAGGGGATATATGGGAAAAAAGTCTCTCGGTAAAGGATTGAGTGTTCTTATATCAGAACAAAATAAGACAGCAGATATTGAGGGAGAAAGGGTAATAAACATTCCGGTAGAAAAAATTATACCCAATAGATTTCAGCCCAGAGAAAAATTTGATGAAGAAAAATTGAATAATTTAATCGCCTCCATAAGAGAAAATGGCGTTGTCCAGCCCATACTTGTGCGACGCTGTGGAGAAAAATATGAAATAATAGCCGGAGAAAGAAGACACAGGGCAGTAAAATCCCTTGAAATAAAAGACATTCCGGCCCTTATAAAAGATGTTACTGATACAGAACTTTTAGAATACGCTCTTATTGAAAACCTACAGAGACAGGATTTAAATCCCATAGAAGAAGCGAAAGGATATGAAAAACTCGTCAAAGACTTTGGTTTTACACAAGATGTTGTTGCGCAAAGAGTTGGAAAAGATAGGTCTACTGTTGCAAACTGCTTAAGAATTTTAAAACTTCCGCAGATAATTCAAGATAATATTTCACGTGGAACACTATCAATGGGACATGCAAAAGCACTTCTGTCTATTGAAAACCCGAAAACCCAGATTTCAATATCTAACAAAACAATAAACTTTGAATGGTCAGTAAGACGGTTAGAAAATGTGCTAAAAAATATTATTTCAGGCAAAAAAACAAAGTTGTCAAAGGACCAGAACATTGTCCAACTTGAACAAGAACTACAGCAGATATTGGGAACGAGGGTAAGGATTACACACGGAAAGAAAAGGGGACATATTGAGATAGAATACTTTTCATTGGATGATTTAGACAGGGTGCTTGCAATGTTAAGAAAAGCAAAGATATAAACATAATTTATTTATTTACAATATATTAAAACTTACAGGTTCGCCCTCATGAGGACACTTCTGGGTGAAGTAAAAAAGATACATATGACAAAAAACAGGATTGATCAGACATTTGAAAGACTAAAAAAACAAAACAGAAAGGCTTTTATTCCATATATAACAGCAGGGTACCCTGACATAAAAACAACAAAGATTTTGGTCCAAAAGTTTGAAAAAATTGGGTGTGATATTGTTGAGCTCGGTGTTCCATTCTCAGACCCCATTGCAGACGGACCTGTTATACAGATGGCATCGCAGAAAGCATTAGAAAAGGGTGTGAGTCTCAAAATCATAATTCAGATGGTAAAAGAATTAAGAGAAAAAATAAAAATTCCTATTGTTCTTATGGCATACTATAACCCAATATTTGTTTATGGGATTAAAAAGTTTGTCCAGGATGCAACCAAAAACGGTGTTGATGGTGTAATTATTCCGGACCTCCCGCCCGAAGAAGCACAAGAGATTATAGATATTGCAAAAAAGTATTCTCTTAATACAATATTTTTGCTTACCCCAACAAGTTCTAAAAAAAGGATCAGGATAGTCGCAAAGAAAGGGACAGGTTTTATATATTATGTAAGTGTAGTTGGTGTTACAGGTGAAAGAAAAGAACTCCCTGAACAATTAGTAGAAGAGATAAAGTTTATTAAAAGCCTTACACACAGACCCATATGTGTGGGATTCGGGATATCAAATCCTCAACAGGCGAAAACACTTGCTCAACATTGCGACGGCGTTATTGTAGGAAGCGCAATTGTGAAAAAAATCCAGGAGAATGTCCACTCAAAAGACATATTAGGAAAAACAGCCTTTTTCGTAGAAGGGCTTTTAAGGGCAGTCAAATCATAACAACTTAAAGGAGGGATATGAAAAATTAGTTGTATTTTATTTGTTAACGGTTTCGGGGGCTTTGTACTGTCAGGATATTGACACACAGGTACCTGAACTTTTGGGGCTTAAAATTATACCGGCAGATTTTTCAGGTAATTGTACAATAACACTTACAACACAGGATCAAAAAATAAGTCTGAAAATTGCTAAATTGGGCGACAATATAAGAACAGAAATGGATTTAACAAAAATATCTGGGTTAGATGCCGCAACAGTAGCAGAGATAAAAGAACTTGGCTTAAATGAAACTGTTGTCATTATAAGACAGGATAAAAAATTATTTTGGGTTTTATATCCATCAAAAAAAGGATACATAGAAATCTCTCAGGAACAAATAAATATAATCCCCAAAGATATTGAATATACAAAAATAGCAGAAGAAACCCTTAACGGTGTTGTCTGTGATAAATATAAAATCAGTACAAAATCAGACAAACAAGAAATAAAAGCATATTACTGGCTATCAAAATCTCAGCCCAGTGTGCCTATCCGATCTGAGGTAGAGACAAGCGATGGAAAGATAGTAATTGAATTCTCTGATATAAAACTTATTTCTCCTGCAAAAGAATTATTTGAAGTACCCTCCGATTATAAAAAATATACTGACCCGATGCAGATGCTTATGGGAGAGCTGAATATTAAATAGAATATGCTTGAATTCACTGCCAACAATTGTTAGGGATTGATGATAAGAACAATAGGTTAATCTATGAGCAACAACAAAATTTTTTCATTGGGCATAGAGTTTAGTACTCAATCAGTAAAGTTAATTGTGTTAGATATAGAACGCGGAGATACAGTTTATAAGAATAAATTTGATTATGATAAGGAATTTCCAGAATATCATACAGAAGGCGGGGTACTTAAAAACACTCTGCCTGAAATCAGACATACATCTTCTTATATGCTGATTGAATCGCTTGATTGTGTTTTTAAGAAATTGTTAAATGACAGTATAGATTTGAATCAGATATACATTATTAAAATAGATGCAATGCAACACTGTACAGTATATGCTAATGGGTTATTTAAGTGTATATTAAAAAACTTAGATTCAGGAAATGGTTTGCTTAAACAATTAAAACCTGGTATTACAAGAAGTACAATCCCGATATGGGAAGACAGAAGTCCGATTGAAGAAGTTAAATTTCTTACAGGTATTTTAAAAAAGAAAGACAGAATCATTAAACTAACAGGCAATAAAGCAGAATTAAGATTTCCCGCGGCACAGATAATAAAGTGGGCAAAAGAATCGCCAGAAGAGTATAAAGCAACTTCACATATATTTTTATTAAGTGCGTTTTTAACTTCAATTTTAATAGGCAAAATAGCACCTGTGGACACAGGCGATGGATGGGGCACCAATCTGAATACACTTAATATTAAATACCCCCAATGGAATAAGATTGTTCTAAAAAGTATTGATGGCTATTTGAATAAAAGCAGTTTCTATTCACCTCTTGAAGAAAAAATAGGCAAGATGGTAGATTATGATACAGTAGCAGGAAGTGTGTGTAATTATTTTATTAAAAAATATGGGGTTAATCCGCATGCCACAGTATTGGTCGGGACAGGGGATAACCCTGCTACATTATTAGGGTGTGGTGGCAATATTGTTATTTCTCTTGGAAGCAGCTACACGGTTAATGGAGCAATAAAAGAAATTACACCCTCTATATCAGGTGAATATAATATATTTGGTTATACCAGAGGAAGAGCAATGGCTTTAAGTGTTTTTACCAATGGAGGAAAAGTGCATGAACATTTCTTAAAAAAATATATAACAAAATCATCTATTGCCGAAATAACAAAAAAAGACTGGGATTTATATGTCCAATCAGTCGGCAAATCAGAGATAAGCAGTCAAGATAAGATTATGCTCCCTTATCTTCTTGATGAATCTACTCCTTTATGTAAAAAAGGTATAGTAAGAGATGATTTTAAGGAGGATGAAAAAGAAACAAACATAAGAGCCTTGCATCTCTCTTTTGCACTTGCTCTTAAGGCTCACTCCTCACACTTGAGTAAAGTGAACACACTCTGTATCGCGGCGGGTGGTTCAAAAAATCCTGTTTTGCGACAGTGGATTTCAGATGCATTTAACGCAAAAAGTTATACTATAAAAAATTCCGAATATGCGGCCCCACTTGGCTGCGCAATAAGCGGTGCACTGTTTTTGACAAAAACTTCTTATAAGGAGGCTGTGGCAAAATATGTGCAGATTGAAAAAGAAAGTTTTATTAAACCAATACCTGAAAATGTAAAAGGTATGAAATTTTTAATTACATATTACAATGAACTGGAACAAAAACATCTAAAAACTTGGGGAGGTGAAACATTATGTATAAATTAAAAGACTTATCGTACCAAAAAAAGGTAAGGGGTAAAGAAACTCTTTTAAAGCATATGAAGGCCTTCAGGTTAGATTTAAAATTTTCAGTGGGTATATGGTATTTTTGTCCTGCTGGCGGAAGGTTTCATGAAAGATATGTGGAAAACAAAACAATAAAAGAAAAACTAAAAATGGCAGAAGAGATGGCAGAATTTGGAGTTAAAGGGATAGAGGCTCATTACCCTGCAGAAGTTAACTGGGACAATATTGACCTTTATAAACAGTTAGAAAAGAATACAGGTATAAAATTAGTTGGGGTTGGGTTTTCACATTTTTTTGAAAAAGATTTTGAATTTGGTGCGCTTTCAAGTCCGTATCCCAAAATAAGAGATAAGGCCATTAAAATTGCAGTTGAAGGCCTGAAGATTGTAAAAGAATCGGGTGCAAGATGCGCCATCTCCTGGCCAGGGATTGATGGTTATACCTATTCGCTCGGCACAATATTTTATTGGATGTGGAACAATTTTGAAGATGCACTTGCAACAGCGATGGATGAACTACCCGGTGTAAGAATTGCAATAGAACCCAAGCCCTATGAACCTGCTCCGAATAATGTTTACAGAACAACAGCAGAGGGTATTCTTGCCGCCGAGAGGATAGAGAAAAAATTGAAAAATAAAAAGAATAAAGATTTACTGGATAAAGGGTATGCACTTGTTGGACTTAACCCGGAAATAGGCCATGTCAGGATGGGCTATGAAGATGCCGCCGCAGCTTATTCATTGGTTGGATTGGAGGGACGGCTTGCGCATACTCACTGGAATAGCCAGCCACTGGGAAATTATGACCAAGACTTGAATATTGGCGTTCTGGAGTGGCAGCAGGCAGAAGCGTTGCTTTATGTATTAAAAATGATGGGTTATGATGAATTTTTCGGGATTGATATAAATCCTGAGAAAATGCCGGTTAAAAAGGCAATAGAAATTAATACAAAAGTTTTGAATATAATGAATGAAAGAATTGAATCCTTGCCACATGAACAGATTATTGATGCTTATATTGATCCGGCTAATAATAGAGGAAGAATAGAAGAAATCTTGCTCAATACAATGAAAAAATAAAAAAGATGAAAGTGATGTTAGATTAGTATTGATCCACAAAACTTAACATTTTAAATTAGATGCAATGTCTGCATACTCTTGCTCTGACTGAGTAGAGGAACAGGAAGGCGCGCAAGGGGGCTGTAAAATGAGTTTATATGTCTAAATTTCGGACATTGATGGCATTTTTCTCTATAAACTCTTTTCTTGGTTCTACCTCGTCTCCCATCAGCACTGAAAAAATTTCATCAGCCTTTACGGCATCTTCTAATGCTATTTGTGAAAGGGTTCTTTTCTGTGGATCCATTGTTGTTTCCCACAACTGAGACGGATTCATTTCTCCAAGTCCTTTGTATCTCTGTATGCTCATTCCTTTTTTCCCATTGCTGATCACTTTTTCAAGTAATTCTTTTAAGGAATTTATTTGTTCTGTTGCAATCTCTGTCGGCTGGCTTATGGCTGTGCGGGATTGTTTTTCTGATGTTATTTCTAATATAGGTTTGTTTTTTTCAGTGCAATGATAGTTTTCTAATCTCAAACCAACTTTTTCAAGTTTCTCCTCAATTTTTTTTAGCTGGTATGCTTCATAAAACTCTGTAACTTCCATTTCTTCGCCATTTGTTTGTACCTGCTGTGAAATTTCCGAAAGTTCTTTATCGCTATAAAGAAACGCAGCGCTGCCATTGGTTTTTAATCTATATATAGGAAATTCACCCGTTTTCTGTTTTTTGTTTTTTATATACTCTTCTAACGAAATATGTTTTCTCTTTAACGAAACATCATTTTTTTCCAATTGAAGAAGTATCTGTAGTAGTTCTTTTGTTTGTTTTTCAGTAAGGTTTTGCCTGTCTTTTAATCTTATAAATGTCCGCCCTTCTGTTCCAAGGTCCAGGAGAAGGTCGCTTAATTTTTCATCTGTTTCTATATATTCTTCTCTTTTACCCCTTTTTACTTTATAAAGAGGCGGTTGTGCAATATAAATAAAACCTCTTTCTATAAGTTGGGGCATCTGCCTGTAAAAAAATGTAAGAAGAAGTGTTCTGATGTGGGAACCATCTACATCCGCATCCGTCATAAGAACAACCTTATGATATCTTAATTTTTCTAACGAGAACTCTTCCTTTCCTATGCCGCAACCAATGGCAGTTACCATTGTTCTTATTTCTTCGTTGGTAAGTATCCTATCTATCCTTGCTTTTTCTACATTCAATATCTTTCCTTTTATGGGGAGTATCGCCTGAAAGCGTCTGTCTCTTCCTTGTTTTGCACTACCACCAGCAGAGTCTCCTTCTACAATAAAAATTTCACACAGGGCAGGATCCTTTTCGGAGCAGTCTGCAAGTTTTCCAGGCAAAGAGCCGCTTTCCAGAGCGCCTTTTCTTCTTGTGAGTTCTTTTGCTTTTCTTGCGGCTTCTCTTGCTCGTGCAGCAAGCAGGCATTTTTCAACTATCTTATTTGCAATGGGTGGATTTTCCTCAAAAAATGTTCCAAGCCCATCATTTACTATGGATATAACTATTCCCTCTACTTCACTGTTTCCTAATTTTGTTTTAGTTTGACCCTCAAATTGCGGATTTGGGACTTTTAAGTTTATAACACAGGTAAGTCCTTCTCTTGCATCATCCCCGCCAAATGAGCTATCCTCCCCCTTAAATAAATTTTTGTTCTTTGCATGTTGGTTAAGTGTTCTTGTAAGTGCTGTTTTAAGTCCTATAAGATGTGTCCCGCCTTCTGTGGTATTGATATTATTAACAAAAGAAAAGATGTTTTCTGAATATCCTTCGTTATACTGAAGTGCTATTTCTACACCTGTGTCATCTTTCTTGTTTTCAAAGTATATAACCTTTTTATGAATCGGGGTTTTATTTCTGTTAAGATGTTCTACAAAAGAAACTATACCGCCCACGAAATAAAATTCCTCTGTTTTTTCTATTCTTTCGTCTGTAAGTATGATCTTTAGTCCTTTGTTTAAGAAGGCAAGCTCTCTTAACCTGTTGGCGAGAATGTCGTATTCAAATACCCTTTTTCCAAATATTTCTTCGTCCGGGAAAAAGGTTATCTTTGTGCCTGTTTTTTTACTTTTTCCTATCACTGTAAGGTTTGATACGGTTTTTCCTTTTTCATACCGTTGATGATACACCTGTCCGTCTCTTTTTACCTCTACTTCTAACCACTCTGAGAGAGCATTTACAACGCTTACACCCACCCCATGAAGCCCCCCTGAGATTTTGTATGCATTGTGGTCAAATTTTCCTCCTGCATGAAGGGTTGTAAGAACGACTTCCACTGCTGGCTTTTTTTCTGTTTTATGTGTGTCTACGGGGATACCCCTTCCATTGTCTGTAACAGAAAGGCTGCCGTTTTCGTTTATAGATACATTTATCTGTGTGCAAAAACCTGTCATTGCTTCATCTATAGAGTTGTCTACAACCTCACATACAAGATGATGAAACCCTCTTGTTCCGGTATCACCTATATACATTGAAGGACGCATTCTTACCGCTTCTGTGCCTTCAAGTACCTGTATTGTTGTTGCATCATAGTTGTGTGCTTTTTCCATGTTTATTTTACTCCTGCTCTATATCTTATTTGTTGAACTCTATCTTCTCCTAATACTGTTTGTGCTTTTTTAAAAATTTCTTGGTGATATTTGTTTTGTATCTCATAAAGCCAGGCAGAATTTTCTACTTCTATCGTTAGTATTCCCTTTGCAAGTTTTACAGGTGTCGTATGTTTGAAAACCTCTTTATCCACAATTTCGCCCCACAAGCAGAGTGCTTTTTGTCTTTTTCTTTTTTTTTCTATATCAGATAGAACCTCTTTTAATATATGAGATATAAATCCAAATTTATCTTCCACAATAATTACTCTAATGCAATAGGAAGGACCATATGAAAATAATCCATACCCTGTCCGTCCTTTATTTTTACTACTGACACTTTCCCCACCTCTGTGTCTACTATATCTATATCAATCTCTTCGTCGGGTAGATTTTTTACTACATCTATAAGATAGTGAGGAACAAATCCTATGCTTATCTCTTCTGCCTTATAGTTTGTGTCTATTTCTTCTCTTATTTCTCCTATATCTGGTGTTATTTTTGAAATAACAAGTTTATTTTTCATAATATCTAATTTAATTGCAGGGTCATCTATTGTGGTAAAAAGTGCCGCTCTTTTTAGTGCGCCCAGCCATTCTTGAGTTTTTAGGTGTATCCTTTTATTTCCCTGTTTTGGAATAACCTGTTTATAGTCCGGAAACTGCGCATCAAGGATTCGTGATATTAGGTTTAAATTGATAGAAACCCCGGATTGGAAAGTATCAATGTTTGTTGAAAAACATATTTGGTTGTCTGTTAAAGATATTTCTACATCTCCAGATTCTTCTATAATTCTTTGAATTTCATTTATAGTTTTTGTTGGCACTGTAATATTTTTTTCAATTTTATTTTCTGGTGTAATTTTTTTATCTACATACGCAAGCCTTCTTCCATCTGTTGCAACAAATCTTATAGTATCTTTCATAAACTCAAAAAATATGCCATTCAACCCATATCTTTCTGTTTCACGTGATGTTGCACAAGAGGTTAAAGTGAGTGCTTCCTTTAATTTTTTTTGTTCTATTTTAATCTTATTAGTTTCAGAAAAAACTGGAATTTTAGGAAAATCCTCTCTGGGGAGCCCTATAAGTCTAAAAAAACATTTTTGACAGTCCATTCTTAAGATATTGTTTTTTAATGAGGAAAAAACAATTTTTTCATTTGGTAATTTATCTAATATCTCCCCTATTCTTTTTCCGGGAATAGTTATAGAGCCTGCTTCTTCTATATTTATATTTTCACTATTTGAGGTTTGAATAGTTGTTGTCATTGCAATATCAAGGTCTGTTGATGAAAAGTGTATCCTGTCTTTTTCTACATCTATAAGAATGTTTAATAATATTGGTAGTGTTGTTTTTGTAGATACAACATTTAGCACAGGTTTGATTGTTTTATATAATACATCTTTTTTAATTTGAAATCTCATATCCCCTCCTCAATTAAAAATCAAATATCAAAAATCTAAAAGATACAAATCCCAAACAAATCTCAAATCCCACACCCAAAGGGTACCCGAAGCACTGAATCCCCGTTTGTACAGGGACAAGCCTCGTTCTCTATATTTAATTTTAACAAAACTATGGACAAAAGTCAAATCCGCCTCTGATTGATTCAGGGCCTGCCCCGTCATACTGCGGTAGCCCGCACCCGCCCACATGTGGTCTTGAGCACCGGACTTAATGGGGTTTGGAGCTTACAGACTTTATTTTTTTATATATTTTCCGCCTGGAAGTTTTTTTATAAGTCCTTTCACCTCAAATTCAAAAAGTTTTGTACTCAAGCGCGGGATATCTATAAGAAGTTTTTCACTTATGGTATCAATATGGATGGGCTCTTCTGACAAAAGATTTAATACAGGGTCATCTGTCGGATATTCTGTATTGTTGTTTTCCTTGTCATCTTTTTGCCAGTATGAAATATGGGATTTAAGCACCGGTTGAAGTTCTTCAAGTATATCTGTTGCACTTTCAACAATCTTTGCTCCCTGTCTTATAAGGTCATTTGAGCCTCTGTATCGTTCAGAACCTCCCGGACCCGGGACAGTAAAAACCTCCCTTCCCTGCTCAAGTGCAAGTCTGGCGGTAATAAGAGCACCTGAGTATCTTGTTGCCTGAACAACCACTACTGCAAGACAAAGCCCGCTTATTATACGATTTCTTTTTGGAAAGTTTGTCTTAAAAGGAGGGGTTTGAGGCGGGAACTCTGAGATAATGGCTCCTTTTTTTATAATATCCTCATAAAGTTTTTTATTTTCTTCCGGGTATATAATATCAACCCCGCATCCCATAACCGCAATTGTTCTTCCTCCACCTTTTGATGAACACAGTACTGCTCCTCTATGTGCTGCTGTGTCAACACCCCTTGCAAATCCTGAAACAATAGTAATTCCGGCACCGCCGAGCCCTGAAGAGATGGTTTCTGCAATATTTAGTGAATGGTATGTGGAACTTCTTGAGCCAACTATTGCAATCCTTGCAACATCGCCTTCAAGATTACCAAGGGTATACAGCACAGGAGGAGGGTCCGGAATAGTTTTAAGAAAACCAGGGTATTGAAGGTCCGACAACGAGATTATATCTATACCTTTCTTTCTTGATGTGAAAACTATCTGGTCTGCTTTTTTAAAAATATCAGAGGATTGAATTTTTTTTGCATCAAAGGCTTCTTTCGCCGAACCAAACCTCTCTATAAGTTTTGAAATACCAACTGCCCCCAGTCCTTCCACAAGAGAAAGAAGAAGATAGTATCTTGTATCGTCTTTCAAGACTCTAACCCCACTGTTTTTATTATTTCATCTGCAATATCAGAGGGTTTCTTATCCTTTGTTGAAACTGTCCAGTCTGCCTGATTGTAGTAAGGTTTTCTTAACAAGATAAGTTTTTCAATTTCTTTTCTGACATCAGGCACATTAAGAAGTGGTCTGTCTGTCTGCTCTGATGTTCTTTTCAAGACATCTTCAATATCAACCGAAAGGTGTATGACAACTGAATTTGTTTTTAAGTGATACATATTCTGTCTTTTTAATACAACTCCTCCCCCTGTTGCAATTACAGAGTTTTCGCTTTCCGGAACTTCTTGACAGACTTCAGATTCAACTACTCTAAAAAAGTTTTCTCCATCCTGTTCAAATATTTCTTTTATTGTTCTTCCTTCTCTGCCTTCTATTACCAGATCCATATCCATAAATTTCATACCCAGATGTCGTGAAAGAGATTTCCCAACCTCTGTTTTGCCGGCGCCCATAAATCCTACAAGCACAATGTTGCCGTTTCCTTGTTTTAGCGCTTTCTTTCTTTTTTCCCTTGAATTTTTCCCCATTGCAGGATCCCAGAAACACCCCTCTGAAATTCCGGCCATCTTTAGTCTTTTTATCAGATGTTTGCCCTTGTCTATGGCTGTTATTGTATGCGCACCTGAACCTATACATATAGGAACTGATTTGTCTGCCATAAATTTTAAATAGTTTATGTATTGTTCAATAAACTCTTTAGGATAATATTCTGAAAAAATTATAAGCTCGGCATTTGCTTCTATGGCTGTTTTATTTCCTACACAAATACTTGCCAGGTCATTATGTGCCATACCTGGAACAACTGAAAAGTCATCAAATTTTGGAAACCTTCTGTGTTGAAACTCCTTAGGAGGAAACCACCAGGGATGTGCTATAACATCTATACACTTTTCTCTTGCAAGTTTGCAAAGAAGCGCATGATGGCGAGCAATAATAAGTTCCCTATCATAACTGCTTACATATGACCCGTGCACCGCTCCAAGCACATAATCAGGGTCCAACATCCTGCAGGTTTCTTCATCCAACGGCAGATCGCCCCGCGGCCCCTGCAGTACTACTTCTATTCCACTGTATACTTTTAATTCCTTTTTTAGGCTGTTGAGCTCTTGTTTAATTGTCTCATATACTTCTACTTCACCCCTGTCAAAAATATGCTCGCATACACCAATTGAGGCATATCCCAATTCACATCCTTTTTCTACAATACCTTCAAGGTTCATTGTAGGGTCTGCATCTTTTGAATATGTTGTATAAATGTGATAATCCATCTATTGCTCCGTTCTTTAAATTTTTGTTTTACAGACGCTTTTCAGAAAGGAGCATTTCATAGGGGCTCTCACCCCTCTGATGCTCACTCTGTTCGCTCTCACCCCTTAACAACCCCCAAGCAGTATGCCTTTTAATAATTCATCATACATGCTATCTTAATTATAGAACTGCACACCATTACATCTCCTCAACAGCATTTATTCCAAGAAGATAAAAACCGCTCAATAATACATCTTTTACACCTGAACACATTCTTATTCTTGCGCTGCTTAAGGGTTCGTTATCCGATATTATCTTGTGTTTGTTTTTATCCTGATAATATGTTGAAAAAAGACTTGCAACATCAAGAAGATAATCTGCTATCATTGAGGGTTCATTTGAATTTGCGGCATTTATAACAATTTCAGGATAACGGTATAAGGCCCTTACAACCTTGAATTCCTGCTCGTCTTTCAAGGGTTGTAGAGTCACATCTTTTTCAATCGGCTTTCCATATCTTTTTAAAAGGCTGGAAAGCCTTGCGTTGATGTATTGAAGATAAGGGCCTGTCTGTCCTTTAAAAGTCTGATCTTGCGGGTTATATGAAAGTGCCTTCTCAATATCAAAGTCTATATCTTTTATTCTTTTATTTTTTAAATCAGAAAATATAACTGCTGCAACGCCGACATTTCTTGCAATGGTCTGTTTTGCTGTTTCAGAAAATGGTCTGTCTTTCATTATAATACCCACATAATTGTTTGAAAGAGTAAGAACATCTTCAAGAAGCACAACCCTGCCTCTTCTTGTTGACATCTTCTCACCCCCGGACCTTATCATACCAAAATCAATATGGAAACACCTGTCAGCCCAAGAATGGCCCATCATTTTAAGAACCTGAAATACCTGTTTAAAATGAAGCCTCTGGTCCTGCCCGACAACATAAAGCATTTTGTCAAATCTATACTTTTCGTATCTATATATTGCACACACAAGATCTCTTGTTGCATAGAGTGTCGCTTCATCGCTTTTTCTTAACAAAAGAGGCGGCATACCAAATCTTTCAAGGTCCACTATCAGTGCACCCTGACTTTCTTTTGTCAAACCCATGGAACTTATTCTTTTTATAAAATCTTCTGTTCCAGTATTATAAAAACTTTCGCCTGTTACAGAGTTAAATTGGACACCTAATATATCATAAATCCTCTGAAACTCTTTTAAGCTAATGACTTTAAATTTTTCCCATAATAAAACAACACCCTTCTTGCCTTCTTCAAGTTCCTTAAACCTTGTCCTTGCAATTTCTTCTAAAGAAGTGTCCTTTTTTGATTCTTCATGGAATCTGACATATAATTCAACAAGATATTTTACAGGGTCATCTGAATCAAGAAGTTCCTGTTTCCCCCATTTTTCAAACGCAACGATAATTTTTCCAAACTGTGTTCCCCAGTCTCCCAGATGATTTATTTTTATCACATTATATCCGAGATATTCATATATACGAGAAAGGGAATTCCCGATAACGGTTGACCTTAAATGTCCTACACTAAAAGGCTTGGCGATGTTGGGCGATGAGAAATCTATCACCACTGTTTTTCCCCTGCCCTGTTCTGATTTTCCAAACCCACCTTTCTCTATCTGATTCAGTGCCCTTGATATAAAAATCTCTGTGTTAAGAAAAAAATTAACATATCCACCGCTTGTTTTAACCTCTTTAACAAAATCTATCTGCGCTATATTTGACGCAATATCGGTTGCAATCTTCTGAGGAGATTGTTTAAGAACAGAACCTAAACGAAAACAGGGAAGCGCATAATCCCCCAAATGCTCCTCCGGAGGAATCTCAATAAGACCATCAATATCCTGTGAGGGCAGATGAAGAATCTCTGACAATACCAATGATATGTTATATCTGAAAATATCCATAATTTTTAAAATTCCGAAAGCAGGATTTGGACAAAATCCCTTTCCTGTATGAAAGGATGAGGAACCCGCAGGGACGAGGTATTTATTTTTCTTTTGCCAAAATAAAGTATGTCTAAATCAATCTCTCTTGCTCCCCAGTGGCCTGTGTTTTTTCTGCCAAGAATTTTTTCAAAATATTTAAGTCTTTTTAACAATTGAACAGGGGAAAGTATGGTTCTTATTTCAATAACAGCATTTAAAAATTTTCTTTTACTTGAGCCCACAGGTTCTGTTTCAATGATACTTGAAATTTTAACCAAACGCATCTGTCTGTTATTTCTTATCAAATCAAGGGCCTTTTTAATAAATAGTTCTCTTTTCCCGACATTAGAACCAACTCCGATAAACACTCTTTCATTCCAGTATTTTTCCATCTTTATTTTCGTATTCCGTATCTTTTACGATATGCAAGTGACGGAATACGGGTTTTACGAACATTTTTATTTTATTCTGGCTATTCTTTCCACCGCTTCTTTAATTCTATTTTTATCAACTGTAAGTGCAATCCTTATGTATCCTTCTCCGTTGGGCCCAAATCCTGTCCCCGGGGCAACAACTATGTTTGCTTTTTCAAGAAGGGTTGTAGACATCTCTGAAGATGTATGTCCTGGTGGAACAGGTATCCACACATAAAATGTTGCCTTTTGTTTTTTTACATTCCATCCAATCTGTTTTAAGCCTTCCACAAGAACATCCCTTCTTTCCTGATACATTAAATTTAGGTTTTTCAAAAATCCATCAGGAATGTTCAATGCCTCTATACCTGCCTCCTGGATTGCTTGAAATATACCGGAATCTATATTTGATTTAACCCTGCCAAGCGCAAGGATAGCCTTTGAATTTCCACAAACCCACCCAATCCTCCAACCACTCATATTACAGGTTTTTGAAAGCGAATGAAACTCAACCCCAATCTCTTTTGCGTTCGGGATAGAAAGAAAACTAACAGGCTTGTATCCGTCAAATGCTATTTCTGAATATGCGGCATCATGGCATACAAGGATATTGTTTTTTATGGCAAATTCCACTACTTCTTCAAAAAACACTTTATCTGCTACCGCACCTGTTGGATTATTGGGATAATTTAAAAACATCATCTTTACCCTGTTGAGCCCTTGTTTTTTCACTTCATTTATATCAGGAAGAAAGGCATTGCTTTCAAGAAGAGACATAATTCTAACTTTTCCTTCTGCAAGTATTGTTCCGCTTTTATATGGAGGATAACAGGGGTCCGGAACAAGAACCTCATCATTTGGATTTATAAACGCAAGCGGTATGTGGGCAATACCCTCTTTAGAACCTATAAGAGGAAGTATTTCTTTATCTGGATCCAATACAACACCAAATCTTTTTTCATACCACCTTGAAATTGCTATCCTCAAAAGCGGCATACCCTGGTCAAGCGCATACCTGTGATGGGCGGGATTTTTTGCCGCCTGCAAAAGCCTGTCTATAACATTTTGAGGTGTTGGCGTATCAGGATCTCCAACTCCAAGGTCTATAATATCTTTTCCGGCCTTTATAGCCTCTCTTTTTAACCTGTCAATGCTTGCAAAAAGATATGGAGGAATCTTCTTTAGTCTCTCAGAAACATCTGGTATCATAATCTTTCTCTTATAAGAGCACCAGTGCACCAGGCACCCTGCCTGTGCTGTGCTACAGCACGCAGACAGGCAGAGCACCAGAGCACCAGTTGCCTTGTTTTATGTGCCCAATACATCACTCATTTCATAAATGCCTGGTTTTTGTGTAATAATAAATTTTGCTGCATAAATAGCGCCTGCGGCAAATGTATCCCTTGAGTGTGCCTTATGAATAAACTCAAGCCTTTCTCCCGGACCTGCAAATATCACAGTATGTTCACCAATCACATCTCCGGCTCTTACAGAATGAATTCCTATCTGCATTTCTGGACGCTCCCCCATAGCGCCTTTTCTTCCGTATATAACATCTTTTTCAAGTTTTTGCTGTCTTGCTTTTGCTATATTTTCCGCTATACGCAATGCTGTCCCGCTTGGTGCATCTTTTTTCATATTGTGATGCACCTCAATAATTTCAACATCGTACTTTAAAAGTTTTTTCGCAACATCACCTGTTATCTTAAAAAGCAGGTTCACGCCCACGCTCATATTGGGACTTAAAACTATGGGGATTTTTGATGAAGCGGATATTATCTCTTGCATCTGGTGTTCTTGCAGACCGGTTGTTCCGATAACCATAGCAATCCTTAAACTTACTGCATCTTGGACATTTTGGGCAGTTGAAGAAGGGCTTGTAAAGTCTATAAGACAGTCTGCGGTTTGTATAGAGGATAGACATCTATCTGTAACTTTAATCTTTTTTTCGCCAACACCCACCAGTGCACCCACGTCTTTACCGATATCCTGATGGCCCACACACTCAAACGCCCCAACAACTTCTATATCAGGAGTATTAAATGCTACTTTAAGTACTGCCCTTCCCATCTTTCCGCTGCAACCTGCAACTGCTATCTTAGTTTTACCATCCATCTTTCCCCCCATCGTCCGTATTCCGCCGCCCGTATATCGTTGTCTGTTGTCTATTTTTTTAACGGAATACAGTACACGAACAACGGCTTTTTTATATCAACCCATACTTGTGAAGCGTTTCTTTTAGTTTAGCAAAATTTTGCTCACTCATTCTTGTAAGAGGAAGTCTTATTCCTTCTTTTATAAGCCCCATAAGAACCATTGCAGTCTTTACAGGCACCGGATTTGTCTCAATAAAAAGTACTTTTAAAAGCGGAAGAAGCCGGTAGTGGAGCCTCCTTGCCTTCTCTATATCCTGTTTACTAAATGCATCTATCATCTCTGAAATATCTTTTGGAACAATATTTGCGGCAACAGAAATTACTCCTTTCCCGCCGATAGAAAGAACCGGAAGCGTAAGACAGTCGTCACCAGAAAGAAGAATAAAATCCTCAGGACAGGCTGCAATTATTCTTGACATCTGATCAAGATTTCCACTTGCCTCTTTTATACCAATTACATTTTTTAAGTCTGCAATTTTAGCCATTGTGTCAGGCTCTATATTTACACCTGTTCTTGATGGAATATTATAAATAATCCCAGGGATATTAACCGCTTTGGATATTACCTTAAAATGCTCATAAAGCCCTGCCTGTGTTGGCCTGTTATAGTATGGAGCAACAAGAAGAACAGCATCCGCCCCGCTTTGTTTTGCATGATGTGTCAATTCTATTGCCTCTCTGGTATTATTAGAACCGGTGCCTGCAATAACAGGTATTCTTCCTCTTACTTTTTGGATGACAATTTCATTTACCATTTTATGCTCTTCCATATCAAGTGTGGGAGATTCACCCGTTGTTCCACAGGGCACTATGCCTGATGTGTTGTTTTGTACTTGAAATTCTACAAGTTTTTCAAGAGTTTTCCTGTCTACCTTACCTTGATAAAATGGTGTAACAATTGCAACCATTGAACCGGTAAACCGTTCGGTTTTTCGTTTTTTTATCATATTCCCCCTTATTTAGTAAACAGGAGATAATAGGTAGTAGATAGGAAAACAATCTCCTACCTTCCACCTACTACTTACTACCTACTACCTGCTGTATTTTCCCATCAAATACCCAATACACTTTTCCTTCAAAAAATATATT
This sequence comes from bacterium Unc6, assembly GCA_013626165.1. NCBI lineage: Bacteria > Pseudomonadati > Candidatus Omnitrophota > Candidatus Velesiimonas > Candidatus Velesiimonas alkalicola. The sequence goes on along the minus strand of NDHX01000008.1, from coordinate 42,155 downwards.
TTTTATTATATCATTTTCTTTCTTAAGCGAAACTGTAAGAATTTCACCGCCTCTTGTCTTTACCTTAACAGGGGAATCTACAAGTCCAAGAAAAGCAAGCACACAACAACAGGCCGTAAGACCCGTTCCGCAGGCAAGGGTCTCATCCTCTACACCTCTTTCATATGTTCGGACAATAATATTGTTTCTATCTTTAATTTTTACAAAATTAACATTTGTTCCTGCCGGAGAAAATTTAGGGTCAAACCGTATCTTTCTCCCTACTGCAACAACAGGGGCTTTTTCTATATCATCCACAATAAGAACAGTATGCGGAACTCCTGTATTTATAAAATGCAACTTGTAAGGCTTTTCTTCTATTTTTAAAAATATATCTTTCCTGAAATCAGAGGGTTTTGACATTTGAATTTTAACATTATTATTTTTAACCTCTGCTTTTATAATTCCTGCAAGGGTTTCAATGCTGATTTTTTTAAGAAAGCGCCCTTTACTTACAGTTGTTTCCCTTACGATTCTTTTTTCTTTTGCAAAAAGAGTAATGCATCTTGTCCCGTTGCCACACATTTCAGCCTCTGAGCCATCCGAATTGAAAACCCTCATCCTGAAACTTGCGTTTTTACTTTTTTCCAGAAGCAAAACACCATCTGCGCCTATTCCCATTTTTCTATCGCAAAAATGTCGGACAATAGGGGCAATTTTTTCTTTATTATCAGACAAGATTATGTTTCTTCTATTGTCAATTACAATAAAATCATTCCCGCTTCCTGTTATTTTTGAAAATTTTATTTGCATAAACTATTCTCTGATATATTTTTAAGAAGGCTCTAAATACTGCGGAATTTTTTCTCCTCTTACCAAATCTTTGTAATCTTCTCTTTTTCTTATAAGTTCAAACCTGCTCCCCTGAACAAGAACCTCTGCTGAGCGTCTTCTTGAATTATAGTTGCTGGACATACTGAATCCATATGCACCGACACTCATTACCGAAAGAAGTTCGTTCGCGCAAACACGGGCCATCTGTCTTTCAAGAGCAAAAAAATCTCCGCTTTCACATACAGGACCTACGACATCAACCTTCCACTGGTTTTTCAAAAATCTTTCCCCAACAGGTAGTATCTGGTGGTAAGCCCTGTACAGAGTAGGACGAATAAGATCATTCATACCTGCATCAACTATCACAAACCTTTTTACTGGTGTGTGCTTTATATACAATACCTTGGTAAGCAATACTCCTGCATTACCGACTATAAACCTTCCGGGTTCCATTATAATCTTTAAATCAATATTTTTAAGTGTTTTTAATACTGCATCTGCAAACTGTTTTGCAGTCTGTGGTTTTTCTTCTTTATATATAATCCCCAGCCCTCCTCCGATATTAAGATATTGAAGGACCACTCCCTTTTTTTTCAATTTCTGAATAAGTTTTGATATTTTATTAAGCGCCTTCACAAACGGTTTTGAAGATACAATCTGTGAGCCTATGTGGATATGTATTCCGCAGACATGGATATTTGAAAAAACAGATGCTCTTATTATTAAGTCTTCGGTGGTTTTTATATCAAGCCCAAACTTTGTGTGTTTTTTACCCGTAGCAATATATTTATGTGTATATGGGCTAACATCCGGATTTACTCTTATAGATACCCTTGTTCTTTTTCCCATTTCTCTTGCAGCATTTTCTATTATTACAAGTTCTTCCTGAGATTCTACATTAAACATCAATATGCCTTTTTTTATCGCCTGTTTTATTTCCTGTTCTGTTTTGCCGATACTTGTATATACAATCTTAGATGGTTCAACCTTTGCTTTAATTGCTCTGTAAAGCTCGCCCCCCGATACAACATCAACGCCTGCACCTTCTTTTACAAGTGCTCTTACGATTGCAATGTTTGAATTTGCCTTCATTGAATAACAGATAAGGGGCGAGATGCTTTTAAAGGCATCCTGTATCTTGTGCAGATGATCTGTGAGGGTTTTATAACTGTACACATATGTAGGTGTTCCACATACTGCTGCAATCTGGTCAAGCGGAACATCTTCACAGCATAGTTTGCCATTTTTATATTGGAAATCATGCATAAAATTTATCTTGTTTTTTCAAGTATCAAAATCGGCACTTTTGATTTTACCTTTAATTCTTGCGCATCCTTTTGTGTTCCAATAATAGTTCCGTAATGCATTGGCATAACCGTTTTTACTTTCATTTTGTTTATAACAGACAGGGCATCTTGGACATCCATTGTATATGTCCCCCCGATAGGAAGAAGTGCCACATCCACATCAATTTTTTCCATCTCAGGGGTGGCGTCTGTATCTCCTGCATGATAAATTTTAAGCCCGTCTATACTTACAATATATCCTACCCAGTCATTTTGTTTTGGGTGAAAATTCTTGTTTTTATTGTATGCAAGGATAGCAAATATTTTTATACCCTTTACAACATCTTTTTGTCCGGGTTTTAGAATCTTTCTTTCTCCCTTCCAGTCTGGAGCACAATCCTCGGGGGCAATAAGCACCGTATCCTGTTTTTTTATTTTATTGATATCGTCTTTACTACAGTGGTCATAGTGGGTATGTGTGATAAGAATTATATCTGCAGGTTTTCCAGCCTGGATTTGGTATGGGTCAATATATATAGTCTTTGAGCCTTCAATCCTGAAGCCTGCATGCCCTAACCATTTAATAATTTCAAGATTTTCCATAGTTTTACCCTGACCCCCAACATATCATAACTGCTATTATAAATCCTAAAAGCCCCCCTACAATTACCTCCATAGGTGTGTGTCCGAGAAGTTCTTTTAACCTTTCTTCTTTTATTTCTCTTCTGGAATATATATCTTCTATTATCTTGTTCAGTGCCTGTGCCTGATAGCCAAAATTTCTTCTTACAACCTGAGCATCAAATACTACTGTTAAAGCAAGAATAACTGAGATAGCAAACAGGCCCGACCCAATACCCTCGGATATACCAATAGCTGTTGCAAGCGCTACAACCCCTGCGGTATGAACACTCGGCATACCGCCGGGTCCGATAAACCATCTAAAATCAAATCTTTTTTCTTTTCTTACATTGATAAAAACCTTTAGTGCCTGTGTGATTGCCCATGCAACAATTGCTGAGAGCAAGGGTTTATTATTTATTATCTGTATAAAACCGTCATCCATTTAAAAATTCCTTTATTTTATTCTCTGAATGTGCAGAACTTATCAATTGTGAAACATATCTTGCAATGATATCAACCTCAATATTCACATCCCTGAGGGAAGTGTTCCCAAGGGTTGTTGCAAAAAGTGTATGAGGGATACAATGAAACATAAAACTATTCCGTTTAGATTCTGCAAGTGTAAGACTTATCCCGTCAACTGCAACAGAACCTAGAGGGGCAAGAAACCTGTAAATATCCTCCTTTGGAAAAACCTCAAATACCGTCTTGCCCTCCTGTTTAGAAATGATATTTAATCTACCAATAGTGTCAATATGTCCGGTTACAAAGTGTCCGCCTAATCTTTCATCAAGTCTTAAAGCCCTTTCAATATTTAGTTTTCTTCCGACATATAAATTTTCCAGTGTTGTCCTTTGCAGGGTTATGTCCATTATGTCTGATATAAAAATACTTTTTGAGCCTTGTTTTAAGTATTCTGACACAGTTAAACATACGCCATCTACAAGTATGCTATCTCCTTGTTTTATGTCATTATAGATTAAAGGAATTTCTATGGAAACGGTGGTTAAAGACGGTTTTCTTTTACTCTCTGTTACAACACCCAGCGTTTCAACTATTCCTGTAAACATCTGCCTCCACAATTAAATCTTTTAAGGAACTGTCTGCTTTATCTTTTCTCAATACATTTGGGTTATATTGTAAGGCAAAACCATATTTTATATTTTTTAGTTTTATAGCAGAAGATAGTTTTTTTACGCCTATTTCACCCGTGCAGGACTTATCCCCGCCTATTAAAATTGGTGCAATGAAAAATATTATTTTATCAACACACCCCTGTTCTAAGAGACTTGATGCGACTTTTGCTCCTCCTTCACAAAGGATATAGTTTATTGAAAGTTCTTTTGCTAATTTTTTCAAAATCCATCTAACATCTATAAATTCCTTTAACCCGTGTGATTGCCATACAGTTACATTTTTCCCTGCCAATTTTTTTATCCTGTCTTTACTGCATCTTTTTTTACAAACAATTATTACCCTGTTCGGAGAAGATTTTAATACATTACAGTTAAGCGGTATTCTCAAATCCGAATCAAGTATTACTTTATAGGGCTGATGTGACAGAAAGGCCCCATTTTTCCCCCTTAATGAAAGTGAAGGGTTGTCCTTTAAGACGGTTTTTATACCAACAAGTATCGCATCTGTCTGCATCCTTAATTTCTGGACAATCCTTCTTGAGTTTTCAGATGTTATCCATTTTGACTGGCCATCAGATGTTGCAATTTTCCCGTCAAGACTTATTGCAAGTTTTAGTGTAAGGTATGGAAGTAATTTTGTATTTCTTTTTATAAATCCTGCGTTGATATTTTCTGCATCCTGTTTTAATAAACCCTTATAAACAATAATGCGGTTTTTTTTAAGAATTTTTTCAGCCCTGCCTCTGTTTCTTATATCTGGGTCATCTATTGAATAAAAAACTCTTTTTATGCCCGCTCCTATTATTGCATCCGTACAGGGAGGAGTATTACCAAAATGACAGCAGGGTTCCATGTTTACATATAACGAGGCACCTCTTGCTTTTTTTCCTGCCAATTTTATCGCTGTTGCTTCTGCATGCGGTGAGCCGGCCTGTTTATGAAATCCCCTTGATATAATTCTGTTGTTTTTAACTAATATTGCACCAACCCTCGGATTTTTACCCGTCGTGCCGCAACCCTTTTTTGCAAGCGTTATTACCTCTTGCATCATCCTTTGGTGAAATTTTGAGAATTTCATTTTTGCATTCAGCAAAAGTTTACATAAATAAAAATTTTAAGTTTCCCTATCTTCCTTGTTTATCTTATCAAGTATGCCGTTGACAAATCCACCAGACCCTTCTTCTCCATATTTTTTTGCTATATCAATTGCCTCATTTATTACAACATTAGGAGGAACCTCGTTTTCGTATAACAATTCATATGTGGCAAGCCTTAAAACACTTCTGTCTATAAAAGACATCCTTTTTAATTCCCAGTTTTCAGCCCTTTTCTGTATAACCTGGTCTATTGTCTGTTTATTTTTTATAGTTCCATCAATTAATTTTTTTGTATATAGGCACACACTTTCTGCTTGTTTTGCTCCCCAATCCTCCCAGAATCTATCTGTATCTATCTGTGAAACAGAGGAATCAATATCCAACAAATACAACATCTTTAATGCAAATTCTCTTGCAAGTGTTCGCCGTCTCATACTGTTGCTTAATTTATATCTTTTCTAAGAGATTCACCATTTCTATTGCACTGATGGCTGCATCTGCACCCTTGTTGCCCTGTTTTGTGCCGGCTCTTTCAACTGCCTGTTCAATAGAATCTGCTGTTATTACACCAAATATGCACGGAAGGCCCGTCTGCAAAGAAACAAAGGCTATGCCTTTGGCGCATTCATTTGCAATATATTCAAAATGACCGGTCCCTCCTCTTATAATTGTTCCAAGACACACAACTGCATCAAATTTTTTTGATTTTGCCATTGACAATGCAAGCACAGGTATTTCAAAAGCGCCAGGCACCCAGACCAGTGAAATGTCTGTTTCCACAACACCATGTCTTATTAGTGCATCAACTGCACCCTCTATAAGTTTTTTTGTAATAAAATCATTAAACCTTGATGCTACAATTCCAAACCTTTTCCCTTTGCCAATAAGATTGCCTTCTATTGTTTTCATACCACCTCTCTTTAGAGTCCATGAGCATAACCCCATTGGTTACACACATCAGGTTCTTAACCTATGGCGTCCTCTCTCATGTGTGCGGTTGCGTAATGGGCTCCTGGGCATATTTTAACACAAAACTATTTGAAATAAAATAATTTTGCGATAAACTTTTTAATTTTGCCATAAGCGGTTTTTCCATCAATAAGTATAATTATATTTTCTTCTCCTGAGTTTTTTCCACTAACAACTGAGGTTCCCGTTCCCACTCAGTTACAACCTGTTTCTTGATTTTTTTTCTAAATATGCTATGCTTATTTATATGAAAAAGGTGCGGGTTCTTGTAATCAGGGCCGCTGGCACAAACTGTAATACAGAAACTGCCTTTGCATTTAAGTATGCAGGGGCAATTCCTGAAGAGTTTCATATAAATTCTATAATAAAAAATCCCGCCTCTTTTTTAGTCTATCATATAATAGCAATACCCGGTGGTTTTACATATGGAGATGATGTTGCCCCTGGAAAAATACTTGCCAATGAGATACGGTTTTGTTTGAAGGAACAGATACAGAAATTTGTAAAAAACGGGAAATTGGTTATCGGCATATGTAACGGTTTTCAGGTACTTGTAAAAGCAGGGCTTCTTCCTGCAATAGAGGAAAAAAGCATACAGCAGGCAACCTTTACACATAATGATTCCGGAAAATTTGAGGATAGGTGGGTCTGTTTAAGACCTGCAAAAACACACTGTGTATGGACAAAAGATATAAATGATATAATTATGTTGCCCGTTGCGCATGGGGAAGGTAAATATGTTCCCTTAAATAAAGATATCCTTTCTGGGCACTGGAAAAATAAACACATAGTATTTCAATATACAGATAAAAATGGTGAAATACAGGGCTATCCTTCAAACCCCAATGGCTCTGTGGATTCTATCGCAGGTGTATGCGACACAACAGGCAGAATACTCGGTATTATGCCCCATCCTGAAAGACACATATTCTCTTATAACCATCCGTTCTGGCACAGGATTAAAGATCTGCCAAAATATGGTGATGGGCTTAAAATATTTAAAAATGCGGTGGAATATATAAAGAAACACATATAAGGGGTTGCGAAAAAGGCAAGGGAACAATGGCAGATTATACAGCTCACCTGATAATGAGGCCTCCGAAAGAATATTGCGGTTTATTTGGTGTTTCTAATAATGACAGTGCCGCAAAGATTGCATATTTGGGGCTTTATGCACTTCAACACAGAGGAGAAGAGTCGGCTGGTATTGCAGTGTGGGATGGAAAACAGATTAACTCACATAAAGCAACGGGGCTTGTAAACGATGTATTTCCCCCCAATGTCATAGACCAGTTAAAGGGCAGCCTTGCTATAGGACATGTAAGATATTCTACAACAGGTTCAAGTACAATAAAAAATGCTCAGCCTATACACATAGTCTGTAAACAGGGACCTATTGCAATAGGGCATAATGGCAATCTTGTAAATTCTTTACATTTAAGAAAGTCTCTTGAAAAACAGGGAGCAATATTCCAATCAACGACTGATAGCGAGATAATAGTTCACCTTATATCAAGAAGCAAGCACAAGGTTTTTGAAAAGGCGCTGCTTGAGTCTCTTGCCCAAATCAAAGGCTCGTATTCACTTATTATACTTGTCCCTAAAAAAATTATTGCAGTAAGAGACCCGCAAGGTTTTAGACCCCTTGTTATAGGAAAGGTCGACAATTCATTTATTGTTGCATCCGAAACCTGTGCATTAGACCTTGTGAACGCAAGATATTTAAGAGATGTAGAAGCCGGAGAGATTGTAATTCTTGATGAAAAAGGACTTCATTCCTGGAAACCTGAACAATTACAATCAGGATTTTTATCGTACTGTATTTTTGAACATATATATTTTGCAAGACCGGATTCTATTGTATTTGGCAAAAATGTATACGAAATAAGAGAGGCACTTGGACGAACCCTTGCCAAAAATCATCCCGCAGATGCAGACATTGTTGTGCCTGTCCCAGATTCAGGTGTAACAGCCGCGATAGGATATGCCCACCAGAGTGGACTTCCTTTTGAGATGGGAATGATAAGAAATCATTATGTGGGACGAACATTTATTCAGCCCTCGCAACAGCTCAGAGACCTCGGTGTAAAGATAAAACTAAATCCGGTAAAATCTGTGCTTAAAGGGAAAAAAGTTGTTGTTGTGGATGATTCCATCGTAAGAGGAACAACATCCCAGGCAAGAATCAAAACAGTAAAAGATGCAGGAGCCAAAGAGGTTCATTTAAGAATATCTTGCCCGCCCCATAGACATCCTTGTTTTTATGGGATTGATTTTGCACATTCCTCAGAACTTATTGCATCCAGGAATAATACCGAACAAATAAGAAATTTTATAGGAGCAGATACACTTGAATACCTTACAGTAGAGGAACTTTTAAGCGTAGAAGGAGAAGATAAAGATAAATATTGTTCAGCCTGTTTTACTGGTAAGTATCCGGTAAAATGCAAAAAACCGGAGGGCAAATACTGTTTAGAATGTCAAAAAATCTAACCGCCCGAACATCGGAGTCTCCGATATGAAAATGACATATAAAAAAGCAGGTGTAGATATAAAAACAGCAGATGAATTTATAAAAAACATAAGAAAAGATATGTGTTCTACACATTCAGACCTTGTGTTAAAAGATATAGGGGGGTTTGGGAGTTTTTTTAAAATTCCCAATGAATACAAAGAGCCAGTGCTTGTCTCATCCACCGATGGTGTAGGAACAAAACTGAAGGTGGCATTTCTCGTTAATAAACACAATACCGTAGGAATAGACCTTGTTGCAATGAATGTTAACGATGTTTTATGTTCAGGGGCACGGCCTCTTTTTTTTCTCAACTATATTGCAACAGGCAGAATTAAAAAAAATGTTCTTGTTGATGTAATAAAAGGAATTACCGAAGGGTGCAGAAAGGCCGGGTGTTCTCTTGTGGGGGGAGAAACCGCCGAGATGCCCGGATTTTATAAAGACAACGAGTATGACCTTGCTGGTTTTTGCGTTGGTATTGTTGAAAGGCAAAAGATTATAAATTGTTCAAATATTTCCGTTGGTGATATTATTATCGGAATAGAATCAAACGGGCTTCATTCAAACGGTTTTTCATTGGTAAGAAAACTGTTCACAGAAAAAGAAATTAAAACCCTGTGGGCTGAAGAGCTTCTAAAACCAACCAAAATATATGTAAAGCCGGTATTGTCCCTGATAGAAAAGATTAGTCTTCTGGGGATTGCACATATAACAGGCGGGGCGTTTTTTGAGAAAATTACAAAGATTATTCCACCAGGTTTAACTCCTTGTATTAAAAAAAATTCATGGGCGGTCCCTGAGATATTTAATACAATTCAAACAAGAGCAAATATATCTTTCAAAGAGATGCATAGAACATTTAATATGGGTGTCGGAATGGTGGTTGTGGTTAAAGAAAAAGATACAAATTTTGCACTGACAAGCCTTAAAAACAGCGGTTTAAACACCTGGGTATTGGGCAGGGTAAAGAAGGGAGAAAACAGGATTGAATTTGTGGATTGAGCTTTTTTATGAAGGAAAAATTAAAAAATATAAACATCATCTATGTATATGCTGATGGTGGCTCACTTAAAAATTCTCCGACACAGAGCGATGCCGGGATAGGGGCAATCCTTTACGATAAAATCGGCAACGAGATAGCAAAAAAATCGGAGTTTATAGGAACTGCAACAAATAATGTTGCTGAATACAGGGCACTTATTTTTGGAATAAAAACCGCTCTTGTGCTAAGGCCAAGGGCAATTAAATGTTTTACAGACAGTGAACTTGTTGTCAAACAGATAAATGGCGAATACAGATGCAAGAATATAGGCTTAAAAATGCTCCTTGCAGAAATAGATACACTTTCAACAAAGGCTGATGTAACTTTTGAATACATACCAAGAGAAAACGAAAAGATAAGGGCAGTCCACAAATTAGTTGAAAAAACAATAAACAATGAAAGAAGAAGAACACCCGCCCAGGAAGCGTCTAAAAAACCGCAGGAAAAGCAAAAAACATTTCAGTGGTGATAAAAATAAAAACCATTAAAAAGAAGGCGGAAATAATACATGAAGAGGGCATTAGGAGAAGGGTCAAACTTATATCTGTTGTATTAGACTAAAACATCTTTTATTGGAGGATAAATTAAAGTATCCCGGATAATATGTCACAGGTAGGGGATTCTGGCGATTCTGCCAGAGTAGAAATATCCAAAATGCTTCGGATACAACCCCTCTCTGTTTTAGGAGTATATCTGAGATTATTCGGATACAAACAAGTTATGTGAAATTTCCTCGCACGCCAAAAGGAGGTGAACAATGATGGAAATAAAACAATCAATAGAGAGAATTGCTAAACTAACAGAAAGCGAAATAGGAGCAAAAGAAGAGAATGTAAAAAATAAGGTCATTGTCCCAATATTAGAATTGTTGGGCCATAAAATGGAAAATTTGGATTTTGAATACGGCACCCAAATAGGTAAGAAAATAGATATTTTCATTAAAAAATTACCCCTTGACTGTAAGGTGATTATTGATACCAAGAATTACAATGAAAATCTAAGCGACCATATAGAGCAGATAAAAAATTACACTTTTACAGAGACTGTATTACTTACGGTAATAGCAAACGGCACCGAAATTAGAATCTATAGTCCACTTCGAGGGGTAGCATTTGAAAGGTCATTGTTATATTCCTTTAAAAGACAAGACTTCGGCAAAAAAGCGCTTTGGGAAATACTTTCAGACCTTTTACATAACGATAGCCTTCAGAACAGGAGTGTGCATAAGAAAATAGATGAGCGAGAGCGAGAAATAAAAGATGCTATGGCGAATGAAGAACGCATCAAGCAGGAATACGATACCAAAATTGAGGGCATTGATAGTGACATCAAAACAAAGGAAGAAGAGATTGAACAGTTAAAGAAAGAAAAGGAAGCGATAGTGAAGAAAGTAGAAACCAAGATCTCCGATATCTGGAATGCTCTTGGTTTACCTTGTGATCTTTTTAAAATTCCAACTCCTCCTGGTGGGACATCACGTGTTGGTCCATCTCCAGAATATGTTGGGAAGGCTAGGAAAGTTTCCTTGCAAGAGTTGGTAGATGCTGGCCTGGTTAGAAACGGTCAAACCTTATACTTTTTCCATGGTAAAGTATTCAAGGATGAACAAGCCAAAATAGTGGCAAATAAAAACAAATTAAAATACAAAAAAGATGGTAAAATTTACCCAATCTCAAAAATAGCTGGAAATATAGATAGAAAACTCGGGCTTAAACATGGTAAATATCGTGTTGCAGGGCCTAGATACTGGCAAACAAAAGATGGAAGACTGCTACATGACCTCAATGAAATAGTAAGGAAACAAGGTTGAAAGCAGAAATAAAATATTGTATCAGATGGAACAAAAGAAAAGAGGGCTTGTGAAGAAACTCTTCGTCGCTTCGCTCCTTGCCCTTACTATGTTCGGGTCATATAGCAGCAGATAAAAGGCTTCGCTACGCTTTGCCCAAATTGTCTTCCTGTCTGCGTGCGGACCTGACTGCGAGCGGACTCGCTCAGGCAGGCACGCACAGGCAGGCGGCAATTTCGCATACACCGAAACCGTTGTAAGCCATTTTAAAGAAACGAACAAACATTAAAAATGAAAGAGTATAATACAGACCATAAATTTAATATTGTTGAGGACGTGCAGAACTTCGTTCACAATAATGGAAATCCAATAAATCAAATATTTTGTGGTGATTGCATTGAAGTAATGAGTAATTTGCCCGAAAATTTAGTACAATTAATCATAACTTCACCACCTTACAACGTAGGAATATCTTATGAAAATCACCACGATTTAATGCCATATAAAGAGTATTTGCAATTTTTGGAGCAAACATGGGTAGAATGTTATAGAATTTTAGTAGGCGGAGGCAGAATATGTATAAATGTACCAAGCGTTACAGCAGATAGCGAATATCAGCCACTGTTCGTAGATGTAGTAAATCAAATTCGAAAAATTGGTTACATAATGCGAGGCGATATTTTGTGGTATAAACAATCAATTTCAAAAAGAACTGCATGGGGAAGTTGGCAAAGCCCAAGCAATCCTTATGTAGTTCAGCCTTATGAATTTGTGCTTGTATTTTCAAAAGGTACGAGAAAATTAGAAGGTGATAAATCAAAAATAGATATTACAAAAGAAGAATTTATTAAATACTCAAATTCATTTTGGGAGATAAAACCTCAAACCCAACCCAAAGGACACCCTGTTCCATTTCCTGAAGAATTAGTTTATCGTTTAATTAAATTTTATACTTATCAGGAAAATATTGTATTAGACCCATTTGGCGGCAGTGGAACTGTTGCCGTTGTGGCGCTAAAAACTGAAAGAAAATTTATTTATATTGATAAATCAAAAGAATACTGCAAATTAGCAAAACAGTACATTAACTACTACAAAACTAATTTATTTTATGCTTAAACATAGTGAATACATAAAACAAAAACTTGATAAACCCATTATCCAAAAAGGGCTTGTGCACATAGGAATAAACCTTAATGACTTTTTTAACTTCACTGACGCAGAAAATTACGCTAAGCAATATTCTGTAACACTAAAAGAGCAAACAGCAAGGCAACAAAAATCAAGTGTAGACTCAGTTTTGGGTAAATTAGTTGAGGAAGTTATAATGTATTTGCTAACATTATATTTTGAGCAAAACAAATTTGATTATATAGTAACGAACAACAAAACTGAAAATGAAACCGTTAAAAAAATAGTTCATTCATTGAGGATTGAACGTAAACATTCATCTCACGAAAAGTATTTTGATAGTGATATTTTAATTTACAGCAAAACCAATTTTCAAAATACAAATAAAGTTTTTATACTTTCAGTAAAAGGCACAACAAGAGAACGAGTAGGACAATTTCTCTCTCATTTATTTCTTATGGACCAAGATGTTTTGAATGTTAAATACGGAAAAGAAAAATATGAAGTGATTTTTACAAAACAAAACATCAGTTTGAAATATGCTTTTGTAACGCTTGATTGGGCAAAAGGTAAAGATTTTGTAAAACACTCAGAAACCGGAAAAATAAGAAGCACCATGAAAAATACAGAAGTGCAGTTAATACTTGATGACGTGAGATTGGGCGGAGGAATTTATGTTTTAAATAACGTTGAAAATCTTGACGGAATTGGAAATTTTGCCAGTTTAGTAAGTAGAATTTGCGACTATCTGAAATAATAAAAACGGCTTACAACATTGCATTGCTTCTATGCTTCGCATAGCAGCAATGCAAGGCCCGTTAGACGAAACGGTAGTTTTAATAAAAAAATTAATAAAAAGAAAATATAATGTCTAATCAAAAAATAAGTTTCAAAACTGAAAAAGAACTCCAAGAAGCAATCTTGCAAGAAAAAACAAGAAGAACGCCTGATATAGAAATTGGGCAAAAAAATGAAAAAGATAGAATTCAATAAAATCTATAATATAGATTGCATAGAAGGAATGAAGTATATTCCAGATAATACAATAGATCTGGTTATAACAGATCCACCTTTTGCTATAGATTTTAAGGCGAAAACAAGAAAGGTTGGTTGGTAAAAAATGTAAAGTATTCAGGAGTGACCGACAAATTACCCGAAGATGAATACCAAAAAAATCAAATAGTAGTATTAAATGAAATTTTTATAATTACCAAACCCGGCGGGTAATTTTTTTACAATCACAAAATAAGATAAGAAAAGGGTGAGATGTTTCATCCTATAGATTGGTTGAGAAAAACGCAAAAGGAGGAACAATGGAACTGAAAGGAAGCAAGACCGAGCAGAATCTTCTGGCCGCCTTTGCCGGCGAGTCGCAGGCGCGCAACAAGTACACCTACTTTGCCGCCGTAGCTAAAGGAGAGGGGTTCGAGCAGATCGCTGGCATATTCCTGGAGACGGCCGAAAACGAAAGGGAGCATGCCAGGAGGGAGTTCGATTTCGTTATGGGAACCGGTATGACGAAGGAGAATCTCAAGGCGGCGGCGGCGGGTGAGAACTACGAATGGACCGATATGTATCCCGGATTTGAAAAAGTGGCCCGCGAGGAAGGCTTCACTGAGATCGCCGATTTCTTCAAAGAGGTGGCCGAGGTTGAGGAGGAGCACGAGAATCGGTACCTGGCCTTGCTCAGAAATGTCGCGGAAGGGAAGGTCTTCAAGAAGGACAAAGTGGTGAAGTGGAAGTGCCGGAATTGTGGATATGTGCATACGGGAACCGAAGCACCGGAGGTTTGCCCTGCCTGTGCCTTCCCCCAGAGCTACTACGAGCTTATGGCGGAAAACTATTGAGTGAGAGGTAGTGTGGATACCAATGCACTGCACAGGATAAGTTACGGGTTATATGTCATCGGCGCCAGAAAGGCCGACAAGCTCAATGCGCAGATCGCCAACACGGTGATTCAGGTCTGTTCTGCGCCGCCGAGGATTTCCGTATGCTTGAACAAAGGCAACCTCACCCATGAGTTTATCCAGGATAGCCGGGCATTTACGGTCTCCATCCTGGCACAGGATACACCACTGGACTTCATCGGCAAGTTTGGATTCAAGTCGGGAAGAGAAACGGATAAGCTCAGGGGCATCAATTTCAGAATAGGCCAGACCGGTGCACCCATAGTGCTGGATAATGCCCTGGCCTATCTGGAGGCTAAGGTTATCTCCGAGGTGGATGCCGGCACCCACACCATATTCCTGGCAGAATTGGTAGCGGCGGAAACCCTCAGGGATGGCCAGCCGATAACCTATGCCTATTATCAGCAGGTCAAAAGAGGCCCCACACCGAAGGCAGCCCCATCGTATATCGAAAAGGAAAAGGAGGTCACCAAGATGGCAAAATATGAGTGCACTGTTTGTGGCTATGTCTATGATCCCGAGATAGGAGACCCCGAGAGCGATATCCCGCCCGGAACGCCATTTGAGAACTTACCCGATGACTGGGTATGTCCGGTCTGCGGGGCAGGCAAGGATGAGTTTGAGAAGATGTAGGGCTTAAAATGTAATATATTCAAGTGGTGGTAACAAATCTTTGTTCTACCTGCCCAAAATTTGCTCTTAAATAAGCAGAATTTTGGGCAGGAAAAGAGAGAAAAAAGATTTCTTTGACGCCTACCAGAACCTCCGGTAGAATACTAACAAAAAGGAGGTTCGGGTATGGGAGAAAAAGAGTGTCTTTATAGAATGAGACTGAGAATATTCGAAGAGGCAGATAAAAACCGGGAACCAATAACCTTCCTCCGTAAAAGATATGGAGTGAGTAGAAAGTGGTTCTATAAGTGGAAGAAGAGAAGAGATAAAGAAGAAGATGAAAAAAACTTTTAGGAGTATTTTCTAGTGCTGATTATGCCATATTGCCGAAAATAGACCTGAATACGGGTTATGCTCTGGTAGAAGTAGCGGGAGATAAAAAACAACATTCATTAAGTACTGGGTTAACTTATAACATTTTTACTGGTTTTCAAATAAGAATTGCGCAAAAATTCGCCTTGAATGGAGGAGAAAATGAGTTTTTTATCCAGACTTATTATATTTTCAGTCGTAATTTTTAGTTTTCTTCCAGTAAAAAGTTTTACTCAAGAAGTATATATCTGTGTCTGGAGAAATCCAGAAAGAACAATGACGAGAATCTTTAAAGAGGCAAAAGATTACCGGACCATTACTAAAAAAATCACATCTTCGCAACTTGAGATAATAGAAAAAAGATTAGGAAGTAAACTTTTGCCAGGCCAGAGAGAGACATACCAGTATTATGAAATGTTAGACGCAACTGGTGCGGTATTGGGTTATATAATAGCTGCTTCACAGAAAGGTGAGTATGGCGCAATTGAATTTGTTTTTGGTCTTGACGGAGAAAAAAAAATAAATGGGATATACATTCAACGAGCAAGAGAAAGAGATAAAGAATTCAAAAAGGAAGAATTTTTAAAACAATTTATTACAAAAAGTATTAAAGACATTGATAAATTAGAAATAATTGAACCATCCACAGAGAAACGGGGTGAAGGAATAAAAGCTAAAAAAACTGTCGGAACTAAATCTGTTTTATTAGGAATAAAAAAAGAACTTGTTGCTTTTGATAAACTTGTACAGAGGTAATAAATGGATTCCAAATGTCCAGGAATAGATATTAGAAACCTTCGTGTTGAAGAACAAGTATGCAAGAATTGTGGCTATAAAGTTGAAGTATTTTCTAATGAAATAAAAGTTATTTGTCCAAAATGTAAAGCCGATGTCTATCGCGAAAATATACCTTCATGTATTGATTGGTGCAGTTATGCAAAAGAATGTATCGGAGAAGAAAAATATAAAGAGTTAAAACCAAGAATTGAATTGAATAAAGCAAAGTTAGATTTTAAAGAAAAAATCCTATCTGAAATGATAACCTATTTTGGAGACGATATAAAAAGAATAACCCATGCTATAAAAGTTACACATTTTGCTGAAAAGATATTACAACAAGAAGGAACTGCTGACAGAAGGGTGGTGGTAATATCAGCAGTATTACATGATATTGGAATAAAAGAATGTGAAAGAAAATACAATTCTACGGACGGTCAATTACAGGAGAAGGAAAGTCCACCAATAGCAAAAGAAATTCTTCAAAAAGTAGGTATAAAACAGGAAATTATAGATGAAGTATGTAAAATAATTGCCAGTCACCACAGCCCTGGTGAAATAGATACACTGAACTTTAAAATACTATGGGATGCGGATTGGTTGGTTAATATAGAAGATGAATTTAATTTAAGTGATAAAGAAAAGTTAAAAAAAATTATTGATAAGAATTTTCTAACCGTTGCTGGTAAACAGATAGCAGAAAAAAAATATTTGTAAAGGAGGAATAAAAAAAATGGCTATCAGAGAAATAAAATCAGGGATTTATTCAGTAGGTGCAATTGATTGGGATAGAAGATTGTTTGATGAACTTATACCGCTTCCGGATGGGACAAGTTATAACTCTTACTTGATAAAAGGTAGTGAGAAAACAACGCTTATAGATACTGTTGACCCAACTAAACAGTGCGAACTTGTAAATAATCTTGAGGAACTTGGGATTACAAACATTGATTATGTTATTGCAAACCATGCTGAGCAAGACCATTCTGGCAGTATTCCTGAAATTCTTAAACTTTATCCCGATGCAAAAGTTATAACTACTCCGAAATGCAAAGAAATGCTTATGGATTTACTGTTAATTTCTGCGGAAAAATTCATAACTGTAAATGACAGAGAAACAATATCATTGGGTAATAGAACATTAGAGTTTATACACACTCCCTGGGTTCACTGGCCCGAGACAATGGTTGCTTACTTAAAAGAAGATAAAATTTTGTTTCCTTGCGATTTTTTAGGTTCGCATTTAGCGACAAGTGATTTGTTTGTCATAGACGAAGCAAAAGTATACGAGGCTGCAAAACGTTATTATGCAGAGATTATGATGCCGTTTAGAACCATTATCAAAAAACACCTGGAGAAGATAAAGGACTTGGACATTGAGATAATTGCACCAAGCCACGGTCCGGTTTACAATAGACCAAAATTTATCTTGGATACATATAAAGATTGGATTTCTGATGAAGTAAAAAATGAAGTAGTTGTTGCCTATATCTCAATGCATGGTAGCACTGCAAAGATGGTTGATTATTTTATAGATGCACTTATTGAGAAAGGTATCACTGTAAAGCCATTCAACTTGACAAAAACAGATATAGGAGAACTTGCAACAGCACTTGTAGATGCTGCTACAATTGTGATTGCCTCGCCAACGGTTTTAGCAGGCCCGCATCCAAATGTAGTTTATGCAGTTTATCTTGCCAATGTTTTGAGACCGAAGGTTAAATTTGCCTCGTTGATTGGTTCTTATTCCTGGGGTGGAAAAATGTTAGAACAAATTACTGGAATGCTAACTAATCTAAAAGTAGAAATTATTGAGCCTGTTGTTGCAAAAGGATACCCGAAAGAAGATGATTTTAATTCGTTAAATAGATTAGCAGATGATATTTACAAAAAGCACAGGGAGAACAATCTCATAGAAAGGAGGTGAGTCAAGAATGACTGAAAAATTAGAAGTGTCCAAGTGTGAAATTTGTGGCAATATCACAGAGGTATTACACGAAGGGAAAGGGCAACTGGTGTGCTGTGATCAGCCAATGAAACTCTTAAAAGAAAACACTGTTGATGCATCAAAAGAAAAACATCTTCCTGTGATTGAGAAAACAGATGATGGAATAAAAGTGAAAGTTGGCAGTGTTCCACACCCAATGGAGGTGAAACATTATATTGAGTGGATAGAAATAATGGCTGATGGTATCGCATACAGGAAATTCCTAAAACCCGGTGATATACCAGAAGCGGTATTCTCTATAACAGGAGAAAACATAACAGCAAGAGAATACTGTAATATTCACGGGTTATGGAAAAATTAAATTTAAGGAGGCAATCACAATGAAGACATTAAAAGGTACAGAGACAGAAAAAAATTTACTCACAGCATTTGCAGGTGAATCGCAGGCAAGGAATCGGTACACTTACTTTGCTTCGCAGGCGAAAAAAGATGGTTATGAGCAGATATCTGCAATATTTTTAGAAACCGCAGATAACGAAAAAGAACATGCCAAGCGATTGTTTAAGTTTTTAGAAGGTGGCGAATTAGAAATTTCTGCTACTTTTCCTGCAGGTGTTATTGGAGATACAAAAGAAAATTTAAGAGCATCATCTGCTGGTGAAAATTATGAATGGACACAGATGTATCCTGAATTTGCAAAAATAGCAGAACAAGAAGAGTTTAGGGATATAGCGAAAGTTTTTAGTTCAATAGCAGTTGCTGAAAAACAGCATGAAAAAAGGTATCTTGCTCTTTTGGAAAACATTGAGAAAACCCTGGTTTTTAATAGGAATGAAGTTGTAAAATGGAAATGTAGAAACTGTGGTTATATTTATGAAAGGACAGAAGCACCGGAAGAATGTCCGGCATGTGCACATCCGAGAGTATATTTTGAATTATTAGGTGAAAATTATTAAAAGAGAAAAAGTGTCAAATACAAAAGAACTTAGACAATTCTACAAGCGATTAAAACCAAACATTGTAGAACGACTTAAAGAATTTAAAGATACATGGAAAACGAAAAGTGGTACAGAACTTTTTGCCGAACTTGTTTTCTGTTTACTTACTCCTCAGTCAAAAGCAAAAAATTGTTGGGCGGTAGTTTTGAAACTGATAGAGGAAGGATTGTTGTTTAACGGTGATAAGGACCAAATTCAAAAATGTCTGTCTGGCGTAAGGTTTAAAAATAAAAAATCAGAGTATATTTGTTATGCCAGAAAAGTTTATCCAGAATTTAAAAAAATATTAACAAACTGCACGCATTACGAACTCAGAGAATGGCTTGTAAAAAATATCAAAGGTATAGGTTATAAAGAAGCAAGTCATTTTTTAAGAAACATCGGACTTGGAGAAAATCTCGCTATTCTTGACAGGCATATTTTGAAGAACCTAAAAACACTCAAAGTCATAAAAGAAATTCCATTACATATTTCTGGTAAGAAATATATTGAAATAGAAAATAAACTAAAACTGTTTTCTAAAAGAATCAACATACCTATTTCACACCTTGACCTACTGTTCTGGTCAAAAGAAACAGGTGAAATTTTTAAGTAAAAAAAGGAGGTGTGCATAATATGGCTAAAATAAAAAGAAAAATTATTAAAATTGATGAAGAATTATGTAATGGTTGTGAAGAATGTATCCCATCATGTCCTGAACAGGCAATACAGATTGTTGATACGCCGGAAGGTAAAAAAGCAAGATTAGTAAAAGAGGATTTCTGCGATGGACTCGGTGCATGTCTGGGCGAGTGTCCCCAGGGCGCCTTGACTATCGAGGAAGAGGAAGTTGAAGAGTATGACGAGGAGGGGGTGATTGCCCATATCAAGGAGAAATCACCTGAATTCCTGGAAAAACACCTGGCCCATCTGAAGGAGCATGCCCATGAGCTTCCGCAACACCATTCGTACCCGGGACTGGTCTCCTGCCCTTCAGCCCAGATGTTGCACTGGGAGAAGAAGGAAGAGGGGGAGACAGCGGAGAAACCGAGGGATAGCTCCGAGCTTCGGCAATGGCCGATACAACTTCATCTGGTTCCGCCTCACGCCCCATATTTCCAGAATACAGACTTGATCCTGGTTGCCGATTGCGTGCCTTTTGCGTGCGCCAACTTTCACCGTGATTTCCTGAAAGGGAAAGCAATCGCTATCTGCTGTCCCAAGCTTGACGATACCGCTCCCTATCAGGGCAAGATTGCCCAGATATTGAAAAATTCCGACATAAAGAGCTTGAAGGTCCTTCATATGGAAGTTCCATGCTGTTTCGGGCTTGTTCATATCGCCCAGCAGGCACTAGCCCAGAGTGGGAAAGATATCCCCTTTGAGAGCGTGGTCATAGGGATTGAAGGTGAAATACCTTAAGCACCTGGCGATAGAGGAACAGGAGAGCGCTAAGGGCCTGGTTTTGCGTCGAGGCGGTAACGTTTTGACCGACAGCCGGATGGGTGAGAAAGGCCTTTCTGAAAAGTTGTCGGGGACTGGGACTTGATGTATACTATGCAACAATGGTAGGGTCTGGGGAGGTTTCCACAAGCGGAGGTTCACTCGTAACAACCTCAAAGAAAAGCTTAAACCCGTCACCGATTATATCATCGATGAACATGAGCCGATAATGCTTCAAAATTCAGAACGGGGAAATTTACATCTTGGAATGAGATATTTGAGACCTCACCTGTCTATACATATACGTGTTGAAACTCTATGATAATATCCTAATGTAGCTCAATAGAAATGTCCTCTTTCAGGTGAGATAATAAGGGCATCTGATAAAGTGAGGTGCCTGTTTATGGAAAGGGGACATTTAGAAATGGGTCAGAAGGAGAGGAAGCGACTGGTAGTAGCGTCGAGGGTGGAGGAGGAAGAAATGACAAGACAGATGTCAAAGGGAAAGTGTAGTTTTTGCAATGCTACCTTTAGTAAGGCAGCAATGACTAAACACTTGAAGTCATGTAAGCAAAGAGAAGCTGTGTCGGAGACATCATCGGAGAAGCGGAAGTTGCAGAAAACAAAAGGCTTCTATCTTGTGGTTGAGGGACGCGGCTTACCTGAGTATTGGATGCATCTTTCCGTACCAGCAAAAACAACGCTTGAAGGTTTGGACGGCTTCCTCAGGGATATCTGGTTAGAATGCTGTGGACACCTAAGTGCGTTCACAATCGAAGGGACAAGATATTCCATAAGCCCGATGAGAGAATATGACGAAAGAGGTATGAAGGTTGCGCTGGGTGATGTACTCAGCCCCGGAATGAAGTTTTATCATAAGTACGACTTTGGCACCACCACGGAGCTTACCTTGAGAGTTGTATCAGAACTGGAAGGTGAAGCTAAGAGTATGTCAGTTCAGCTTCTGGCCAGAAATGATCCTCCCTCTATAGCCTGTGAGTCGTGTGGAAAAATTGCTGCGCAAGTGTGCGCTGAATGTATCTGGTCGGGCAAAGAATGGCTTTGTGATGAATGTGCTCGGAAGCATGAGTGTGGCGAAGAGATGCTCTTGCCTGTGGTTAATTCTCCACGAGTCGGAATGTGTGGATATACAGGATAGGAACATGATGCATACCGAACATCAGATAACACAGCATATATGCTGCGGGCTACGCCCTTTCCTCTCGGGACATTGCTCCCTTTGGTCGCAACGTTGTATGTGCTGGAACCGTCAGGCGAAACAGCGGGCTTAGTAATAAAAAGAAGGTGCAATGGTCAATCAAAAAATAAGTTTCAAAACTGAAAAAGAACTCCAGGAAGCAATCTTGCAGGAAAAAACAAGAGGAACCTCTGATTTAGAGATTGGGCAAAAATATGGTGTTACATTTAGATACATTGAGAAGCTTATTACAAAATCACAAGGAATTAACATTAGCTCCTTGGATATTTCTAAAAAAATAAAAACACTTTACCCCAAAGATTTTAAAGAAGAGCAAACCACTATATGGAGTTTTAAGCAGAGAGGTAATTGGGCTACTCATAGTGGAGAATATAGAGGTAACTGGTCTCCTTATATCCCAAGAAATGTGATCCTTAAATATTCAAAACCCAGCGAATTAGTTTTAGACTATTTTTGTGGTGTTGGTGCGGAATAATTCTTGCCCCGTTAGATAACATTATCTAACGGGGTGAATGTAATCAATTAACGAAACGAAGTTAAAGCCTAACTTGAATAAATTTAAGTTTGGACCTGACTTTTCCCGCAATCAGTGAGCGGGAATCCAGATCCCCCCTTAAAACACGTAAGAATAATAGGTAGGGGGAAACGGTGTTCCAGCAGAGGCATTACAGATGATTTTTAAAAAGCGACTACCTCCATCCTGGCTGGATGGCTAAAGTTTTTTTCTCTCTAACCACCTAAAAAGCGCCAGCACCGCCACTACAAAGAGGGGAATAATAAACCAGTGGTTCAGCCCCAGAGCCTGGGGCAGGGTGGCCTTGCCAAAATCTCCCCAAGTTAGCACCGTCTTCTTCAGGGCTGGGTAGGCTTCAACAAAAAGCGCAGCACCGACCATCATGCCCAGAATGCCCCAAAGTGCATCCCAGCGCCCTTCACCCAGAGCTCCGAGCTGGGTTCCAGGGCAATAACCCAATAATCCCCAGCCAACCCCGAAGATAAGCCCGCCTAAAATGCTGCCCCCTAGGATAATTGGCCTTACAGAAAGTTCAACTAACCCCAGGTCTTTAAGCAGATAAACCCCTACCATGCCAACCAGAATTGCTGAAAACATAAACTTCACGATAGTCATATCTAATAAACGCAAGGCTCCCAGCTGCTTATCGTAACGCAGCACCCTTCCTTTTTGCAACAAGAAACCAAAGAGAACCCCGGTAATGAGCCCGTAAAGGAGCATGTTCATTTGCGCTCACCTCCTCTGTCGTAAAGCAGGCGGGCAGTTACAACGCCTCCGGCGAAGAAACCGACTACAGCGATAAGTCCACTAATGGATAGCTGGAGTGAACCGCTTAGCCCTTGACCGCTTGGGCAACCACCGGCCAGCCTGGCGCCAAATATCGCTATTACTCCTCCGATGAAAGCTACTACCGCTCGCTTGATTAGGCTGGAACCAAAGCGCTTTTTCCACATATCCGGAAGGGCCTGCCAGCGAAAACTGCCCGAGGTTACCGCTGCCAGCAAAGAACCTATGAGGATGCCTATCACAAACATCCACTGCCAGTCTATCTTGGGCACATATTTAACAAAATAAGCGAGCCTGTCTACACGCTCCGGAGCAAAAAGTTTCTCCAGCATACCGGCCGAACGGACAAAAGTAGTAGTTGCACCAAAAAACCTTCCTGTTGCCCAGACAGACATAATAACCACCAGACCGCTTAGCGCCCCAGCCAGATAAGGGCTCCAACCATTTTCTTCTTTTAACTTCACAACAACATCCCCCCCTTCTTTCTCATTATTATTTAATCAAATTATCTATTCCATGAAAGTGCCGCCCTGCTCTTGGCTACAGACTTGCTCAAAAATAAAATTTACTTTTTCCCTTTTTTCACTTGCTTTGTTATCACAGGGATTATATTTTTTGACTGTGGCAAAAATATGGCGAGATTGTGAAATATATGTGAAATCTATGCTGGTTTTAAAAAAGCACCGGGGCAAGTTTGTGAAACTTTAGGAGCAACTGGTGCTCTGGTGCTTTGGTGCTCTGGTGCCAGTCTCCTATCACCAGTTTTTATTACAAACACCAAGATGCAAGAAACAAAATTCACGCCCAATGTGTGCGGTTCTTATAATTAACATAGCATACATTTGGTATGTTCTTCCGCTAACCTTGTATTAGTTTTTTAATGTTTTCTCGGACATCTTTTTCAAATTTCTTTATAAAACCTACAACATATTCTTCTATGTCTAATGAAATATCTTTCACAAGGGGGGCCAGATCCATAGCAAATATAAGGTGCGTTGCTTTATCAACTTCATGTGATGCAAGATATGTTGCATTCGCTCTTCTTCTTCCAATTGTTGCGATATCATACCTTTTCCCTCCACACACCTGTGAATCAAATAGCCCTACAAGTGCATTTGCAATGCCTTCATGAGAGCTTACATCAAGAGCAACCTTATCCTTATCATTCATCCAGTCAAGTCCTCTCCACACCTCGCAACCAAAAACAGCTTCGGGAACAAATATATCCCTTAATTCTCTTAAACTCTGTATGGTCTTTACTGCAACTGCAACATGCGTGGGGTGTTTATCTGCAATATTGTGCGTGTAGATATAAGAAGGCTTTGCTGCTTTTAAAATTTCTTTTAAGTCTTCTCTTACAC
The DNA here is from genome assembly GCA_013626165.1 of bacterium Unc6. NCBI lineage: Bacteria > Pseudomonadati > Candidatus Omnitrophota > Candidatus Velesiimonas > Candidatus Velesiimonas alkalicola. The sequence goes on along the minus strand of NDHX01000008.1, from coordinate 17,837 downwards.
CGCTATCTTTCGGATTTTTTACCAATTCTGATGGCCATTCAAGAAGACAGACAGCTGTATACTCTCCCACAGACGCCGCCTTTTTTTGTTCAACGCGTCTTACCTTTCGCATTTCTTCGTCCGTATATCTTGCATATACCCCGCTTCTTGGTGAACCTCTGCCATCTGTAACCGTAACACCGAGAAACCAATTCTTCTTGTTTTCAAAATGCTGCAATATCCCATGGTATGCCATCACCTCAAGGTCATCGTGATGTGCGCCTATGCCTATGTGTGTTGTTTTTGTTAATGCTTTTTTAACATTCATACCATCTGGAACAAATACCTGCGCCTGTGCATTTTTAAGCTTCATAGAAAAATTATATCATCTTTTTTGATAACTTGCAAGAAGAATATTTTTAACATATAATAGTTTGTGTCTATGGAAAAAGATGTTTTTAAAAAAAGCCTTCTTACCCCTCAGGAAACAGAAGAGGATACAGTTCTTAATGTCGCTCTCAGGCCATCAAAAATATCAGAGTTTATAAACCAAAAAGAGGTTGTAGAAAACATTTTTATTGCCATAAAAGCAGCAAAAAAAAGGCAGGAGGTATTAGAGCACATCCTTTTTTCAGGACCCCCGGGATTGGGAAAAACCACACTTGCACATATCATTGCAAAAGAGACGGGGGCACAGATAACATCCACAACTGGACCTTCTATAGAAAGAGCAGGAGATCTTGTGGGCATACTGACAAACCTGAAACAGGGGAATATTTTTTTTATAGATGAAATACACAGGCTTTCAAAGCTTGTAGAAGAATTTCTTTATCCAGCTATGGAAAACTTTCAGATAGATTTTGTCATTGACAAGGGCCCTTATGCAAGAACCATAAAATTTACCCTTAAACCGTTTGTGCTTGTTGGGGCAACAACACGGTCGGGGCTTTTGACAGGAGCGCTGAGAGGCCGCTTTGGTATGCATTTTCACCTGGACTTTTATAAGCCAGCAGACCTTTTGCTTGTAATAAAACGAACAGCTGAAATCCTCGGGATCTTCATAGAAGATGGTGCCGCAACAGAAATTGCAAAAAGATCCCGTGGCACACCAAGAATAGCAAACCGACTTTTAAAAAGAGTAAGAGACTATGCACAGGTAAAATTTGATGGGAAAATAACAAAAAAAATTTCTGAGGAAGCCTTAAAAATGCAAGGGGTGGACACAGAGGGACTGGACAACCTTGATAGAAAGATGCTTGAAACAATCATAAATATTTATAACGGAGGGCCCGCAGGCATAGAAGCAATAGCTGCCTCATTAAATGAGGAAAGAGATACACTTGAAGATGTTGTTGAGCCATATCTTTTAAAGGCTGGCTTTATAAAAAGAACTTCCAGGGGAAGGCAGGCAACAGACCTTGCATATAAACACCTGAATATTTCTTGCTTAAAAAGCTCTTCCGCCCAAAAACAGATATTTGAGTGTTAATGGAGCAAAACCTAACCGTAAAAATCCGATCAAATAAGCAGATTCACACCAACTATTACCACATCGTACTGGATGCGCCCTTTATAGCAAGAAACGCTGTGCCAGGCCAGTTTGTTATGGTAAGGGGATGGAGGACCACTCAGCCTTTTTTTAACAGGCCGTTTAGTATACACAGGGTGAGGGGCGAAAATATTGAGATTTTATACAAGGTACTCGGTGAGGCAACATATCAAATTTCTAAATTAAAAAGAGGCGATACGATGATGGTAATAGGTCCTCTTGGAAATGGGTTTAAAATATTTAAAAATTGTAATACACTACTTGTTGCAGGGGGGATGGGCAGTGCTCCGCTTCTGTTTTTATCAGAAATTCTTTCTAAAAACTCAAATAGTATAACCCTTTTTATCGGAGCAAAAACAAAGGGTAAATTGTTGTGTATTTTAGATTTTAAAAAGATTAAAAACACCGTTATCCCTTGCACAGAAGACGGAAGTTTGGGCGAAAAATGTTTTGTAACAAACAATCTTAAAGTGTTTCTTAAAAAAAATGCTCCTTCTGTTATCTATGCCTGTGGGCCGAATGCAATGTTAAGGGAAGTTTCAAAAATAGCAGACCTTAAAAACATTCCATGTTATATTTCTCTTGAAACTGTTATGGGGTGTGGAATAGGAACCTGTCTCGGTTGTGCAATAAAGACAAAAAAAGGCACTGCCCTTGTGTGTAAGGATGGTCCTGTTTTCAATTCAAAAGAGATTTTTTAATGGATATTGACTTATCTACAAATATTGGTATAAAATTAAAAAAACCTGTGCTTCTCGCATCAGGAACAGCCGGATACGGAGAAGAAATATCAAAATGGATAGATGTTAAAAGTATTGGTGCAATTGTTACCAAAACAATCACACTAAAACCAAGGGAAGGAAACCCTTTCCCAAGAATTTGTGAAACCCCTTCGGGTATGCTAAATTCTATCGGACTTCAAAACAGCGGATTAAACCACTTTATAAAAAATATTGTTCCTGAAATAAAAAAATTGGGTGTTCCTATTGTTGTCTCAATTGCAGGAAAAAATACGGAAGAATACGGGAAAATAGCAAAAAAAATAGAACAGTGCGGCGTGGACGCAATAGAGATTAATCTTTCCTGTCCAAATGTTGGCTATAAGGAACTCATTGCACAAAACACAAAATCCTCGTATAATGTTGTGAGGGTTGTTAAAAAATCTGTTAAGGTTCCGGTTATATCCAAACTTTCGCCGCAGGTCACAGACATAAAAATTATTGCAAAAACCGTGCAAGATGCCGGAACCGACGCAATTTCACTTATAAACACACTTCCCGGAATGGCAATAGATATAAAGGAAAGAAAACCCAAGATTGGGAACATTATAGGTGGGTTAAGCGGACCTGCAATAAAGCCGGTTGCACTAAGAATGGTTTATGAAGTATATAATAGCGTCCAGGTTCCAATCATAGGAATGGGAGGGATTTTAAGTGCACAAGATGCTTTGGAGTTTATCATTGCAGGTGCTTCTGCTGTTGCGGTTGGTGTGGGAAATTTTATTAATCCGCAAATAGGTGCAGAAATAATATCCGGCTTAAAGAAATATCTTTTGGAAAATAAAATATACAAGATAGGAAAATTGGTTGGACGCCTGAATACAAATAAAATGGTCTTGAACCAGGCTTGATTTTTACTTTTAACTCTTGCTCTCGCTGGTCCAAGACCACATATGTGTATGTCATATTTCATACCATTTGTCAGGGAGAAGAAAAAATAATTTTTTATGCCAGAACTTATTGTATCTCTTGATGTTATAAATTTAGAACAGGAGAAAAAATTTTTTAAAACACTTTTTCCTGTTGTAAAATTTTTTAAAATAGGAAGTGTTCTTTTTACCTCTACAGGACCGGAAAGCGTAAAAGTAATAAAACAGATGGGGGGGAAGGTATTTCTTGACCTTAAATTCTATGATATTCCCAATATTGTTGAGTCTGCTGTCCGAAGTGCTGTTAGTCTTGGGGTTGATATGTTAAATGTTCATACAGGCGGAGGTAAAAAGATGATGGAATCTGCTGCTAGGGGATGCCGAGAACAGGCAGAAAATCTTAAAATTCTTTCTCCGATATTGGTTGGGGTAACGGTTCTTACAAGTTTTGAGCGATCTGACCTGCAACAAATTGGGGTATATTCTACTGTAAAAGAACAGGTTATGTGTCTTGCAAGGATTGCAAAACAGTCAGGGCTTTCAGGGGTTGTTGCAAGTGTAGAGGAGGTTCCGGATATAAAAAATATATGTGGCAAAAATTTTATTACTGTTACCCCTGGTATAAGATTAAAACAATCCGAAGATGACCAAAAAAGGACTGCAACCCCTTCTGCTGCAAAAAGTGTCGGAACAGATTATATTGTGGTGGGAAGGCCTGTTTTACTCGCACAGAATCCTTTGGAGATGTGTAAAGATATATTAAGAGAGAGTTAATAATAAATTGTTAATAACATTGTTAATAATATTTATATCTTTGTTTGTATCTTTTTGTTTATCAATGTATTATACATTTTAACAGGGATGCGTTATGAATTCTAGTATTTGGTTAAATTCTTTATCTTTACTTAAATCCCGTATAAGTGTTCAGGTGTGGGAAACTTGGTTTTCTTCTTTAAAATTTATCTCTGCTACTGATGATCAGATTGTGTTTGGGGTCCCAAATAAATTTTATAAAGAGTATATATTAAAACAATATGGAATATTACTTGAACAGGTTGTTGCAGAGTCTTCGGGAAAAAGGATGGATATAGATTTTATTATGACAGGCAACCAGGCCCCCAACACTGTGTCCGTCTGTCCTAAGCCCACGGGCGAAATGAGCGCAGGAACAACAAAGGATGACCAAAAAACAAATTTTGGTGAAAATAAAAAATCAGTTAATCTTATTCCAAAATACTCTTTTGAAAATTTCGTTATCGGAGCATCAAATAGATTTGCACACGCAGCCGGTATGGCGGTTGCAGAATCTCCTGCAAGGGCGTATAATCCTCTTTTAATTTATGGGGGAACAGGGCTTGGAAAAACACACCTTATGCATGCCATTGGTTTATATATAACAAAAAAATCCTCAAATGCAAAAATTCTTTTGATTTCTTGTGAACATTTTACAAACCAGTTTATATACGCAATACAAAATAAAAAATTAGAAAACTTCAGAGATAAGTATAGAAAAACAGATGTTTTGCTTTTGGATGATGTCCATTTTATTGCAGGAAAAGATTCTACGCAAGAGGAATTTTTTCATACTTTCAATGCACTGTATGATTCTCATAAACAAATAGTACTTTCCAGTGATCGTCATCCCAAAGATATTTCTTCTCTTGAAGAAAGACTCATTAGCCGATTTTCATGGGGGTTGGTTACAGATATACAACCCCCGGATATTGAGACACGCGTTGCCATTTTAAAAAAGAAATCTGAATCGAGTTCTATTTTTATTCCTGACGATGTTGTGTTTTTTGTTGCAGAAAAAATTAAAGTTAATATAAGGGTATTAGAGGGTTCTCTTATAAGGGTTGTTGCTTACGCTTCACTGATGGGTAAAAAAGTAAGTATTGAGCTTGCAAGAGAGGTATTAAAAAAAAGCGTTGAAGAAAAGGAGGAAGAAGAAATAACACTAGAAAAAATACAAAATGTAGTGAGTAATTATTTCGGGATACAGGTTTCTTTTTTAAGAAAAAAAAACAGACAAAGAAGGGTTCTTTTTCCGAGACAGGTAGCAATGTATCTTACAAGAAGTCTCACAAAAGAATCATTAGAAAATATTGGAAGGTTTTTTGGTGGTAAAGACCATACCACAGTATTATATTCTTACAATAAAATAGAGGAAGATATGCAAAAAGACGAAAATGTGAAGATATTAATAAATAAACTTTCAACAAAAATAAAATCTAAAGAATATAAATAGTAAAAATATATTAAAATTACTAAAAACTTTAAGTTTTATAAACAGGATTTATATATTATAATAATATAGATATAATAAGGTTATATTATTTTTAACAATTTAACAAGGTATATTACTATTATTATTATTTATATATAAAATAATAATAGTAATATAGTAATGTGTTAAAAATAAAAAAACAACAACATTTGATAATATGAACAGCCGCGGCTTTAAATGAGGCATAAACACATTTACCAACTTTCAATTCCATCTCCTGAGTTGATGCCTTAGTGATCAGCCCCACAAGAGGAAAATTACAACTTAACTCAACGCGGGCAAGTGGCCCCAAAAAAGTTATCAACCTTATTTCCCCGGCATACACATTACGGGCACTACTTGAGATAATGGATAAGGCAAGAGTGATGTCTTCCGGTCTGATAAACACATACACCTCTTCGCCAATATGATAATCTGAGATGCCCTCTATGATTTTTCCGTTAACATCTATGCCAACGACCCCACCTTCATTCCATTTGACGGTGCCCTTTATAATGTTTTCCATCCCGACGAATTTAGCCACTTGCATATTCTCCGGCCTGGTAAAAACCTCCCATGGTTTTCCCATCTGTATAATTTCACCGTCAATCAACACACCTATCCGGTGTGCCAAACGCTGTCCTTGAGTCATATCATGTGTTGTCATTAGTATGGCGATGTGATGCCCAAGGCGCATTATCATCCCTTCTATTATATCAACGCTTCTGGGGTCGAGATTCGCCGTCGGCTCATCCAACAGTAAAACCTCAGGATCTACCACCATCGCTCGTGCCAGGGCCACCCTCTGCATCTCTCCTCCTGACAGAGTGGGCGCTTTTCTATTTTTATATCTGGAAAGGCCGACCATCTCCAGTGCATTGGTAACTTTTTCATAAATATTACTCTCTCGCCTCACCTTTAAACCATATGCTATGTTGCTGTAGACATTAGCGTTAAATACCACTGGCTTTTGAGATACCATTGCCATGCGCCGGCGAGCATTTAACTTAATCTTCTCGCTTACATTTGTGGTATCCAGGCCGTCAAATAACACTTTGCCGTCTGTGGGGGTATCAAGTAAATTCAGCAGCCGCAAGAGTGTGGTCTTTCCGGTGCCTATAGGCCCTATGATCGCCAGGGTTTCGCCTTGCTCAACACCAAAACTCACATTTTTCAAGACCTCTGTCTTGCCATATCTTTTATACAGTCCGCAAACCTCTATTAAAGGCATATTCTTCTTACCCCTGTTGTATCCGGCCTAAAAGTAAATTAATCACCAGCGCCAGTGACATAAGAATAATTCCCAGCGCTATTGAGAGTTCTATGTTTCCCTTCGCTGTTTCTAGGGCGATGGCACTGGTGAATACCCTGGTGAATCCTCTTATATTCCCACCGATCATAATGGCAATACCGACTTCGGATATTGCTCTCCCAAAGCCCAACACCACAGCAGCCAGGATAGCAAACCTCGCCTCTTTTATAATAACAAAGATTGCTTGAAAATTGCTTGCCCCAAGCGATATGGCAGTGTCCTTTATCTGAGGGCCAACAGCGCTGAGGGCTGAAATGGTAAAGCCCGTCATAATGGGCGAAATCAATATCATCTGCCCTATTACCATTCCGGTTGGTGTGAAAAGCAAGCCGAAGATGCCAAGCGGCCCCGCCCTTGATAATAGCAAAAAAACAAAAAGCCCAACGGTAACGGTTGGAAGGCTGTAGAGCGTCTGGATGAAATTGATCAGGATTCGCTTGCCGGTGAAATTGTGGAAGTGGACCAGACCTCCTAAAAATATACACCCAAGGGAGGCAAGAAGGGTAGCGGTCAAAGAGATAGCCAGACTTCTGCCGGCTATATTCATAACCTCAGGGTCAAGTGTAACTATGAGCTCAATCGCCTTCAGGAGTCCTGTCGTTATCTCATTCATTTAGTATCTATCTGCAATAACAAACACTTTTTCCATGTGGGACATCCTATCTTCTTACAGTTGCCGGCCAATGGAAAGAACAAAGGTCTTCCGTGCTCCTTTATGCCAAACTCACCAATTATTTGCTGCGTTTCTGGTGATATCAGGAATCTTATGAAATTGTTTGCCATCTTGAAGTTCACATGTGGGTGCAACTCTGGATTTACCGCAATCGCTCCATATGGATTTAACAAGGTGTCTCCCTCCTCAACGAGCGGAACCAAATTCACATCGCCAGCAAATGCCAGAAATGTCCCAATATCTATCAATGTATGGGCGGATTTCTCACTGGCCATCACCAGCGTTGCTCCCATGCCTTTCCCGGCCTCTACATACCATTTCCCTGAGTCTCTCACCATCTCAACATTGTAGCCAGCGCTCTTCCATATCAGTTTCTCTCTTGTATGTGTACCAGAACTGTCTCCCCGTGAAACAAACTGAATTTTTGGATCCTTCATACCTGCCCCCATTATCCTTGTAACCGCATTCTCCGGGCTCATTCCTCTGATGCCTGCCGGGTCATCTGCTGGTCCCACAATAAGAAAGTGGTTGTATGCGATGCATCTCCTGTTCACGCCATACCCGTCTTTCACGAACCTGTCCTCACGCACCCTGTCATGCACCAGGAGCATGTCAACATCCCCTCTCTCGGCATATCTTATGGCAATCCCTGTCCCGGCAGAGATGATATGGCGGGGCTATTAGGCGTAATTGGCAGTGGAGCAATGACCAATCCCATAAGTGAGATTAGTGATGCTAAGTGCATACTGGCTATAGGCACTAATACCACAGAGGCCCATCCAATAATTGGATTGCGAGTAAAAAAGGCAACTCAAAACGGAGCCAAACTCATTGTAGCTAACCCAAGATATATTGACCTGTGTCGCTTTGCTGATATCTGGCTACAGCAGTGGCCGGGTAGTGATGTTGCTCTGCTTATGGGCATGAGCCGGGTGATTGTTGATGAGGGATTGGTTGATACTGCCTTTATTGAAGAGCGTTGCGAGAACTTTGATGAATTTAAAAAGTCACTAAATAACTTTGACTTAAGCATGGTTGAACGAATCACGGGCGTTCCCAAGGGGAAGATAGTTGATGCTGCCAGAATCTATGCAGGCAGTAAGCCGGCAACCACTCTTTGGTCTATGGGCATTACTCAACACTCCCACGGCACTGATAATGTATTTGCCCTGGCTAATTTGGTGATGCTGACCGGGAATATCGGCAAACCTTCCTCAGGGGTCAATCCACTGCGGGGACAGAACAATGTCCAGGGTGCTTGCGATATGGGTTGCCTACCCAGTGTTTATCCTGGCTACCAAATGGTATCTGACGAAACCATTAGAAAGAAATTTGAGACTGCCTGGGGCGTGAACCTTAATCCTGAGTCAGGATTGACACTTACTGAAATATGGCCGGCAGCGGTTTTGGGAAAGATTAAAGCCCTTTATGTTATTGGTGTTGACCCGGTGTTGAGTGTAGCTGATTCCAAGCAGGTTCGGGAGGGACTCAAAACCATAGAATTCATTATTGCCCAGGACATCTTCCTGAACGAGACAGCTAAATTTGCTGATATTGTCTTACCAGCGGTGAGTTTTGCTGAGAAGGACGGCACTTTTACTAATAGTGAGCGACGCATCCAACGGGTGCGTAAAGCGATAGAACCCGTTGGTAATTCACGCCCAGATTGGTGGATCACCTGCCAGATAGCGAGAAGATTGGGCGGCAAGGGCTTTGATTTTAACCATCCTGCCGAGATCTTTGAGGAAATCGCCTCCCTTACTCCCAGTTACAAGGGCATATCTTACGAGCGCCTGGAGAACGAAAGTTTGCAGTGGCCCTGTCCTAACCGGGAACACCCCGGGACACCGATTCTTCACATTGGGCAGTTTCGCACTACCAACGGTAAGGGTAAATTTACCCCCTTAGAGTATAAGCCGTCGGCAGAAATTCCAGATAAGGTGTATCCCCTGGTCCTTACCACCGGGCGCTGCCTTTATCAGTATCATGGGACCTTATCGCGGAAGGTGGATGGTCTTAACATATTGATGGCTCAGGAGCAGGTAGAGATGAATCCAAAGGATGCCACCAAACTTAGGATCTGTGATGGTGAAATGGTACGGGTGGTTTCTCGTCGGGGAGAAGTGATGGCTAAAGCCAAGGTGACAGAGGACTCACCACCGGGTCTGGTCTCAATGACCTTCCACTTTGCTGAAAGCCCCACCAATGTGCTTACCAACCCGGCTCTGGACCCTATTGCTAAAACCCCCGAGACTAAGGTCTGTGCGGTACGAATAGAGAAATTAAGAAACAATGCAGAAAACAAGTGAAAAGAAGGGAAAGAGCAATATGATATACAGAGATGTTGCGGCGGGGGTGGTTCTGGCAGGAGGAAAGAGCAAAAGGATGGGATTTCCGAAAGAGCTTTTAACTATAAATGGTAAAAGGGTTATAAGTAGGATTCTGGATGTATTGAAATCCTTTTTTGAGGAGATACTTATAGTCACCAATGATAAGGAACTTTTTAGAGAATTTAAAGAAATTAAGATAGTTGAGGACCTGGTCAAGGGGTATGGACCCCTCGGCGGTATCTATACTGGCTTAAAAACGATAACAAAACAGTGGGGGTTTTTTTTAGCTGTAGATATGCCATTTTTGCACAATGGTTTAATAAAAAGAATCCTGTCACTTATAGAGGCCGAAGACTCTACTTTCGTAGGGGCGACGACCTTAAAAGGGTCACACTGCAATGTTTCAGAGAAAGAAAGCGTAGATTGTATAGTTCCCTGTTTGAACGGTGGATTGGAACCCCTGCATGCTCTCTATTCAAAAACCCTTCTTCCCAAGATTGAAAAGACGCTTAAGGGGAAGGATTTTTCAGTAAAACATCTTTTTAAGAATTATGGTTGTAAATGTAAGTACGTAGATGTAGGAAAAGAGGAAAAAAACTCATTTTTGAATATAAATACCCCGTCAACTTCGTTGCCACCCCTTTTGAAAAAAGGGGAATGAGTCGGAATTTCAATGAAGAAATGTAGAAAGATTAGGAAAGCTTATAAAGGTCTGGTGCCCAGGTGTTCTGGTGACTGGTGCGCTGGTGCTCTGGTGCTCTGATGTGAATATGGAAGAGGTTTGGATAAACAAGATTGATAAGGGAGAAAGAAGGGTGGTTAAGGATGTGGTAACCGAAGAGATACCCTTGACCATTTACTATAATGGCAAAGAGTTGGCAACTCTTTTATGCAGCCCAAATAAGTTAAAAGAATTAGTAGTCGGATTTCTTTATTCTCTGGGTCTTATCGCCGGGAATAATGAGATAAAACAACTTACCACAGATGACAAGAGGTGGACTGCGGCGGTGGCAACCAAAAGAAAAAATAATAGGGGAGAAGAAATATTTAAAAGAGTATTCACTTCTGGATGCGGAAAAGGAACAATTCTTTACTCAGCAGATGCGGTTGACAGAAAGAGGCTTGATTCCAAACTAAGGATAAACCATGAAAAAATCTCTCAGATTATGGTTCAGTTTCACAGGTCCTCTATCTCTTTTCAAAGGACAGGGGGTGTTCATAGTGCTGCTTTGACTACGGGAGAGAATATAGAAATATTTATGGAGGATATTGGACGCCACAATGCTCTGGATAAGGTTATTGGAGAGGCGCTTCTTAAAAATTTTAAAATGAAAAACTCAATCATGCTTACTTCCGGCCGCCTATCTTCGGAGATTGTACTTAAAGCAATCAGATGTGACATACCCGTCCTTGTTACAAGGAGCGCTCCTACTGACCAGGCGGTTAAAATAGCCAGGGAAAGAAACCTGACCCTGGTTGGCTTTGTAAGAGGAAAAAGGATGAATATCTATGCGGGTGAAGAGAGAATTACCTTGTAAAAGAAGATAAAATGATTAAGTTTGAAGAGGCACAAAGATTAATTCTCAAAAAGATAAAGAGGCTTGGCAGAGAGACAGTAAGGATTGAAGAAGCCATGGACCGGGTTTTGGCTGAAGAAATAGCCTCTGATATGGATGTCCCTCCCTTTAATAAATCAGCAATGGATGGTTATGCCTTCTCCCACAGACAGATAAAAAATGTTCCAGCAGTTTTGAAGGTGAAGTCGGAGATAAGAGCCGGGGAGTATGAGCCGGATAAACTTAAAAAAACAGAATGTTTGAAAATTATGACAGGAGCACCTCTTCCTAAAAGGACTGACTGTGTGGTAAAAATGGAGGATATCGAGACTCTAAAAAACAATTACATAAAGATTATGAAAAAGCCATCTTTTGGAGAGAATGTCTGCTTCAAAGGAGAAGATGTCCAAAAGGGAAGAATCATCCTAAGGAAGGGGGCCGTTTTAAGAGGTCCGGAGGTTGCTGTCTGCGCCGCTGTTGGTAAAAGTAAAGTGCAAGTTTACAGAAGACCTAAGGTCTCTGTTTTAAGTACAGGTGATGAGCTCGTTGAGCCTGACAAAAAGGTCACTTTTGGTAAAATACGAAACTCCAATGGTCCTATGCTTATTGCTCTTCTTAAAAAAATGGGGATCAGTCCAGACTATCTGGGAATAGTTAAAGACAAGGAAAAAAACCTTATTTGTAAGATAAGAAAAGGACTTTCTTCTGACATATTTATAATTTCCGGGGGCGTCTCTGTGGGAGATTATGATTTGGTGCCAGCTGCTTTGGAAAAATGCGGCGTCAAGAAGATATTTCATAAATTAGCCATAACGCCGGGTAAACCGTTATTTTTTGGGCAAAAAGGCGAGCATTTAATCTTTGGAGTGCCGGGCAACCCGGTCTCTACATATCTTCTCTTTTTAACCTTAATAAGGCTTGCCATAAATAGAATGATGGGGACAACTCTTAATCTTAACTTAAGAAAAGGAACAGTCACATCTGATTATTCTCAAAGACCGGGCAGAAAGAGGTTTGTTCCGGCTAAAATTAAAATGCAGGGCAACAGGCATACCATCTATCCGTTAAGAGAATATCACGGTTCTGCAGATATAATCTCTCTGGTCAAAGCCGATGGTTTTATGATAATTCCAGACTCCATCACCTTTCTTGAAAAGAACTCCTCTGCGGAGGTTTTTCTATGGTAGATTACTTGCGGATTTCGGTTACTGACCGTTGCAACTTAAACTGCTTCTACTGCTTGCCTTCCGCCTGCCTGCCACAAATGGTGAGGAAAGATTATATTCCCGGCTACGAGATATTGCGTTATGAAGAAATAGCCTCTCTGGTTAAGATATTGGCCAAATTGGGAATTAAAAAGGTGCGGCTAACCGGGGGCGAACCTCTGGTAAGACGCAATATTGAAAATCTTATCAAAATGATAAGTTCTGAAGATAAGATATTTCAGATAAGTATGACAACCAACGGTATCCTTTTAGGGCGCAGACTGATCTCTCTTCTCCATGCAGGTTTAAGCCGGGTAAATATAAGTCTCAGTACACTAAAAAGGGACAGGTATAAAGAGTTTACCGGGTTTGACCTCTTTGATAAAGTTTGGGATTCAATAAAGGATGCTCAGAGGTTTATTCATCTGAAGGTAAATACCATTATTTTAAGAGGGCTCAATGATGATGAAATAATTGACTTTGCCAAACTAACCTTGAATTTCGGTATAGATGTTAGATTTATAGAATATTTTTCCACAAGGAGAGAGTTCTTAGGTCTGGAAAAAAGGTTTATTCCTAACGAAGTTATAAAAAAGATTCTGGAGAAACAGTTTGGAAAACTTCTGCCCGCAGATAGTGCAGGCAATGGTCCTGCAATAAATTATAGAATAAACGGGGCAAAAGCCAGAGTAGGTTTTATAAACACAAATAGTGAGCCTTTTTGCACCAAATGTAATCGGTTGCGCCTCAGCTCAGATGGCCGATTATACCCCTGTCTTTTCTCCCCGTTCTCCTTAAATCTTAAAAAAATGTTAAGGGCAAACATGCCTTCAGAAGAGATTAAAAGAGAAATAGAAAAACTTATAATGGAAAAACCAGAATACTCAAGACCCGTTAGAAATGAATTTTTAAACGAGTCAAGAAAAAGAGCAAAAAGGTATGAGTTTACGATGAGTTATATTGGAGGCTAAATATCAAAGAGGTTCGGGATAGATTGAATGGTCTGGTTGATATAAGCAAGAAAGAGATAACCAGAAGAAAGGCCACGGCACAGGCAGTTGTCAAATTGAAGAAAAGAGTTTTAACCCTGATAAAGGAGGGCCAAATTCTAAAAGGAGATGTTCTGGAACAGGCCAGGCTGGCCGGTATAATGGCTTCCAAGAGAACATCAGATATTATTCCACTCTGCCATCCACTGGCTATTTTAGATATCAAAATCTCTTTTACTTATTTTAATTCTGGAATTAGAATCGTTTCTTATGTAGTGGCTATGGATAGAACCGGGGTTGAGATGGAAGCGCTGGTGGCTTGTGCAGTTTCCGCTTTGACCATTTACGATATGTGTAAAATGTACGATAGGTCAATAGAGATCGCCGATATTATGCTCCTGGAGAAAAAAGGAGGTGAAAGCGGAGAACTTTTTAAGAGAAAACTGTAGCCCGTAGTGTGAGGGGCTTTTAGGCTCGCTAGAAAATTCAATGGAAGAAGTTAAATAAGCGGCGCAAGGAGATTAAGATGGGAGAGATTATAGCGGTCTGTCTAAGTGTTAAAAAAGGCACTTCAAAGAAAGATGTAAAGGAAGGAATACTGAAAGAGAATTATGGTCTGGTAGGAGATGCGCACGCTGGTCCGGGCCTGAGACAGTTGAGTCTTCTAGCCAGTGAGAGCTTAGAGGAGATAGAAAGGAAGGGCTTGAAGATTGGCTGTGGTGGTTTTGGAGAAAATTTAACCACATCAGGCATAGAACTTACCAGTTTGGTAAAAGGCGTAAGGCTTAAGATAGGAAAAAGCATTTTAATTGAGATAACTCAGATAGGCAAGACCTGTAAAAGACCGTGTAAAATCTATAAAAAATTGGGCAACTGCATTTTGCCTTCCCAGGGGATATTTGCCAAGGTTCTAAAAGGAGGCAGGGTAAGAGTAAAAGACAGAATAAAAATAGAGAATGAGGCAGGAATTTTAGTTGCCATTCTTATAATAAGCGACAGATGTGCAATTGGAGAAAGAACAGACAAAAGCGGAGAGGTTATAAAAGATTTCTTAAAGAGGATAGGGTTTTTGCCTGCAAGATACAGGGTTGTCCCTGATGAAAGGGAACATATTTCCTCGGCCCTAAAAGATTGGTCAGATGAGGAAGAACTGGACCTGATTCTTACTGCAGGAGGAACAGGGTTTTCTCCAAGAGATGTTACTCCGGAAGCAACAAAAGATATATTGGAGAAGGAAACCCCTGGACTTAGTGAGATGATAAGAACAGAAGGAGCAAAGAAGACAATGTGTGCTTATCTTTCTCGGGGAATTGCTGGAATCAGAAAGAAGACATTGATCATAAACCTTCCGGGAAGCCCGAAAGGAGCAGGGGAATCTTTAAAAGCGATATCTCCTATATTATGCCATGCGATAGATGTAATGAAAGGAGCGGTAAAGGATGGTTAGCCGCCTCTTTTAGAAAAGAAGAAGGGCAGAAAAATTATTTTAGAAAATTTAAAGGCTTGACAGGTTTTCTTTTCTGTGCTACTATTTTCAGAAATGTAATACTAAGGGTGGAATATGTTCGGGTTATTTAGATTTGGGATTTCATTGGAAAAGGAGGTGGAAAAGAATTTGCCCCTGATTGAATCTATCAGGGGCTACGATTCTGTTAAGATAGAGGAAGAAAATAAGGAGGTTCTGGAGTGTCAGTTTGTAACCACATCTTGAAGCCAGGACACTTTTAATTGCGGAGTACTACTCCGAAAATAGCTCCGCTAGGTAGCAGCGAGATTTATCCTCGGCAACGGCGTGGCGGGGGGGACAAGCCCCTGTGCTACGTTTTGATGATTTACTGGTGGGAGCCGTCCATGGGGTTTATTCAGACTCGCTATCAGGTTCACGGTTTGCTGATACCGTTACTTGTGATATGATATATTCCATGTCTATCTGTGATTTATGGTTTTGTGCCGCAAAAAAAGGAGGTAGGGAAAATGCAAAAGGGAATGGAACCTATGCTGAAGGAGGAGAGAATATTTTATCCTCCTCAGGAGTTAAGCCGGAAGGCTTATATCAAGAGTATGGAGGAATATGAAGAGCTTTACAAGGAATCAATAGAGGAGCCGGAAAAATTTTGGGCCAGACAGGCAGAGGAAAATATCATCTGGTTTAAGAAGTGGGATAAGGTAATGGAACATGACTTTTCCAGGATAGGGGAAGTTGAAGAACCATATGTCAAATTCTTTGAAGGTGGAAGACTTAATGTCTCTTATAACTGTCTGGACAGGCATCTGAGCACGTGGCGGAGAAATAAAGCCGCCCTTATCTGGCAGGGAGAAAAAGAGGAAGAAAAATGTACTCTTACCTATCAACAGCTACACACCGAGGTCTGTAGATTTGCCAATGTGTTAAAGAAGCATGGAGTGAAAAAGGGGGATGTGGTGACTATCTTTTTGCCTATGCTCCCGGCCTCCGCTATAGCCATGCTTGCCTGCACCAGAATTGGGGCTATACACTCTGTCGTTTTCTCAGCATTTAGTGCCGAGGCTCTTAAGAGCAGGATACTTGATTCCAACTCTACCTTTGTTATAACCGCAGATGCCGGCTTCCGGGCCGGAAAGATAATAGATGTTAAGGGCAAGGTGGATAAAGCACTGCCGGATTGTAAGGAAGTGGAGAAAGTTATCGTTTATAATCGGGGGAATAGCCAGATAGATATGAAACCAGGCCGGGATTTCTGGTGGCATGAAGAGATGGAAGCCGGGGATATTAAAAATATTTGCGAGTGTGAAGAGATGGAGGCAGAAGACCCACTTTTCATTCTCTATACAAGCGGCACGACCGGTAAACCCAAGGGGGTTTTGCACACTACGGGAGGATATTTACTTCAGGTGCATCTTACCTCCAAGTGGGTATTTGATATAAAGGATGAGGATATCCACTTCTGCACAGCCGATATCGGCTGGATAACTGGACATTCATACATTGTGTATGGTCTCTTATCCAACGCAGCCACATCCCTTATGTTTGAAGGTATGCCTACTTACCCTGAGCCAGACAGGTTCTGGAAGATAGTAGAAGATTATAGGGTTAATATCTTTTATACCGCCCCCACCGCTATAAGGACATTAATGAGATTGGGGGAAGAATGGCCGAACAAACATGACCTCTCAAGCCTCCGAATCCTGGGGTCAGTTGGTGAGCCTATCAATCCCGAGGCCTGGATGTGGTATTATCGGGTAATCGGGAAGGAGCGCTGTCCGGTACTGGATACCTGGTGGCAGACCGAGACTGGGGGGCATCTGATTACTCCACTCCCGGGGGCCACTCCCACTAAGCCAGGCTCGGCGTCAATGCCGTTCTTCGGTGTTGTTACCGAGGTCTTAAGAACGGATGGAACATCCGCGGATACAAATGAAAGCGGCTCTCTGGTAATCACCAGGCCCTGGCCGGGTATGATTCGGGGGGTATACGGTGATAGGAAGAACGAGCTTATAAAGAAAGTCTATTTCTCTATGTTCCCGGGGAAATATTTCACCGCCGATGGATGCCGGATAGATAAGGATGGATTTCACTGGCTTTTGGGACGGATTGACGATGTAATGAATGTCTCCGGACATAGAATCAGCACTGCCGAGGTAGAAGGTGCACTTGTCTCCTATCCTTCCGTTGCCGAGGCAGCAGTAGCGGGATTTCCACACGAGATTAAGGGACAGGGGATTTACTGCTATGTTACCCTGAAGCAGGGACAGGAACCATCGGATGAACTCAAGAAGACCCTGATTAAACATGTTAGAAATGAGTTGGGTCCTATTGTAACTCCCGATAAGATACAGTTTGCCGATGCCCTGCCAAAGACACGGTCGGGCAAGATAATGCGTAGAATTCTGAGAAAGATAGCTGAGGGAGAGATTTCTGCCATAGGTGATACTTCTACGCTGGCCGATCCATCAGTAGTGGATTCCTTGATTAAAGGGAGAGAATAATTAGTCCCTTAGATCTAAACTCTTGCGCAAAATGGAAAACTTTTTGGTTCCGGCTTGTTCGGGTTAGGTGTTAATGATTACCCCTTATCCCTTATCTATAACAAAGATAATCGGGAGAAATAGCAAGCTCGATCGGCAAGCATTTTCACATACCTTCCCTTCTCAACCGGTCCAGAAACCCCGTCGCTTTGATCTCCCGCTCCAGCAGATAGCGGATATATCCCTGTATGATCCGCTCCAACTCTCGGGATAGCTCAGGAACCAGGCGCAATCGGCTGGCGGTAGCGTAATCGCCACGCTGAAGTAAGCGCATCACCTTGAGGGCATTGACGGAAATGGGCTGGACTACCGGCTCGGTGTGAGC
>NDHX01000007.1 GCA_013626165.1 bacterium Unc6 | reverse complement strand
CCTTCAAACCTGCTTTTATACCACGTCTTTACTGAATATTTACGGTGGGAGAGGGTTGGGGTGAGGGGGGATAGGGGGTCTGTGTCTACTGTCTGAATTGCAGTTAACAACACAGAATTTTGACAACACTACTTTCTCGTGGTAGAATTTTAAATTGATGATAATAACAAAAGAACAATATAAACAGATAGATAAAATTGGTGCTGAACACAACCTCGCTCTTGTAGTTTTGCACGGGTCGCATGCTGTTGGGAAAGTGGTTTCTCTTGAACCGGATGTAGATATTGCCATTTACCGCCGAGGAGGAATTGTTTTTGATGAATATCTACAGCTTATAGGTAAATTCATGGAGGTATTTGGCAATGATATTGATCTTAAAACATTACATAAGAAACCTCCCCTTTTCCTCCACCTGGTAATGAGAGACAGCATCCTGCTTTATGGAGAAACTCTATTCTACAATCAGTTTAAAGCCTATGCATATCGCTGTTATATTGATGCCCAACCCCTCTTTCGACTCCGAGATCACTTGCTTAGAAAAGGAATTGATAAGTTAAAAAAGGAGTGCAAATTAATATGATTGATAAAGAGTTTGTAAAACAAAAAGCAGAGCTAATCCATGAGGATTTAGAATTACTGACTGAATTTAAAAGTCTGACTTTTGAGGAGCTTGTTAGTGAAAATCCCATTCGCTGGAACGGCATTCAGCATTTACTGCAAAAAGTGATTGGTCGTGGAATAGATATCAATCAACACCTAATTGCTGAGACAGCCGAATCCAAACTAAAGGCACCCCAAACCTATACCGAGACATTTCTTGCGCTTGAGGAATTGGGTGTCCTCCCGGAAAATTTTGCCCAAGAAATTGCCAGGAGCGCCGGCTTTAGAAATGCTTTAGTCCACGAATATAACAATTTGGATGAACACATTATTTATAAAACAATGGGAGAGGCAATAGAGCAGTACACAAAATACTGTGATTATATCCTGAAGTTCATAGAATCCTGATTCAAACAGTAGTCGCAGATGGATAAGAAGACCACCCCCACCTTCATCCTCCCCCATCAAGGGGGAGGGTAAAAGAGGAAAAAGTGAATATCTCCTTCTCCCCCCCCTGTGGGAGATTGTCAAAAGTCTTTGCTTTGTCCCCTCTCCCCTAATGGGAGGTAAGTATTCAGTGAACACGTTATTCTTGGTAGCCGCAGGCTTCAGCCTGCGCCGAAGTAACGCAACCTAAAGGTTGCGGCTACCTTCAAACCTGCTTTTATACCACGTCTTTACTGAATATTTACGGTGGGAGAGGGTTGGGGTGAGGGGGGATAAGGGGTCTGTGTCTACTGTCTGAATCACAAAAGGAAGAAAAGACGATTCTTGACTTTTTGCCGGAGGCAGAGGCCCTGCTCGGGACCACGAGAGCAACAAAGGAATATCTGGGGTCAGTGGTTTATCTATGGAGATTAAGAGGAATTAAAAAGCTTATAACTAAATAAAGTGGTAAGTTGTAAACTTAAAACTTAAAACTTAAAACTATGAATAAAGAAGGAAAATATATCTATTGCATAATAGCCCTTAGTGAACCAAGAGCGTTTGGCAGAATCGGAATTGGCAACAGGGGAGATGAGTTGTATACAATCTGTTCTGACAATATCGGAGCAGTAGTGAGCAATTCTCCAATAATAAAATATTTAGTTTCAAGGGAAAACATGCTTGCCCATGAAAAGGCAATTGAAGAAGTAATGAAGGAGCATACAGTCTTGCCAGTCCGCTTTGGCACCATTGCCGAAGACGAAGAAAAGGTTATAAAGATTTTGGGAAAAGAACACCATCGGTTCAAAGATTTACTAGATAAGATTGAAGGCAAAAAAGAACTGGGCCTAAAAGCGATATTCAAAGAAGATGTCATTTATAAGAATATTCTGGAAAAACATGAAGACATAAGGGCATTAAAAGAAAAAATTGCCAAACTCCCTGCTGAGAAGACATATTATCGACGGATGGAAATAGGAAAGATGGTTGAAGCAGCATTGCAGAAAGAGAAAGAGATTCATAAAAAGGTTATTTTAAGTACCTTATCGCCTTTGGCAGTAGAAGTCAAAACCAATGATAGCTATTACGAGTTGATGATTATAAATACCGCCTTTTTGGTGGCAAAACATAATGAGGTGCCGTTTGACCAAAAGGTTCAGGAACTTGATAGAAAACATAGCGATAAAATAAAATTTAAGTATGTGGGGACCATACCACCGTTTAATTTTGTTAACTTAATAATAAATACAGAGGAGGAATATTAAGATGTTTATTATAGATGATTTGTTATTAGCACCTTTAAAAATGTTTACAAAGGTTGCTGAACAGATCAGGGACATGGCTGACAATGAGCTTTATGGTGAGGACAAGATTAAAGGGGACCTCTTGAAGCTACAACTGATGCTGGAGACAGAGGAGATAACTGAGGAGGAATATAACAAGGCCGAGAGTATCTTATTGAAGAGGTTAGAGGAAGCTGCTAAGCGTAAGGAGGGCGAGGAATAGTAGCAAATGCAAAAATTAAAATTCTTAGATAACCCTGATTTACAGTTTATACTCTTTGGCGGCAAAGGGGGAAGCGGCAAGACCACTTCCGCAGCGGCTACTGCCTTACATTTAAGTAAGATTAAACCCGAGAAAAAGATACTGGTTATCTCCATTGACCCGGCCCACTCTTTGGGCGATAGTTTTAACATTACGATTGGCAATAAAATTACTCCTATCGCGGGAAATATCTGGGGTTATGAAATAGATGCTGAAGAGTTACTGAAGAAATACAAAGCCGAACATGGAGCCATAATTAAAAAGATAGCTGAAAGAGGAATGTAATTGCCGGAGATATCCAGATTAAAATTGCCGATGTCGACCTTCTTACCATCAAGATAAGACTTCTGATTGCCTCAGTTGATAAGGCAATGGAAATGGGAATAAACTGGTGGCAAACTGATAGTTTTCTTTCCTCAAAAGCAAAAGAGGCAGAGAAAGAGGAGAGAATCGAGGAACTTGAGGCAGAGGTTAAAAAATTAAAAAGTGAAGCTTAAAAATGGAAATAAGAGATATTGCAAAAATAGCAAAAAAGAATTTAGCTGAACTTACAGGGTTTAGTTCTCCCAATGCAATAGGGATAAACAGAGAAGGGGACATATGGCACATTACTGTAGAAATAATAGAAAAACCTTCGGAAGCAGTTAATCTGGAGATTCTTGGAATTTATGATGTCCGAATAGATGCTTCTGGAGACTTTTTGGGTTATGAAAAGATGCGGATGAGAAAGCGTGGCGATATCCGAAAAGGGTAGATATGAGAACCCTTATTTATGTCCCCATTATACATACAAGCGCTGACCTCGGTTCTCTGGCAAAGGATGAAGCCAAAAGAGGAGTGGCGGATTTAGGTACAGAGGCGTGGCGAGAGCATCAAAAGACCGTAGAGGGTTTTTGGTATGCTTTATCGCTTTATTTTAATTATGGAGTAGATGAGCGGAGGCTTAAGATCTATCAAGCCTTTTTCGCCAAAAATTTGTCGTCATACTCCAGCCATTTTCCTTTTTACCGCCGATGATTAGCCGGCCGGCATATATTTTTTTGTCTTTTATATAGTGCTAACTATAGCATAAAAAATACACTGTCTTGACAAGATAGAATTAAAACATATAATAAAAGCATTATGATAAACTCTATGACAGGTTTTGGCAGGGTTGTGCAAAAATTGCCAAAGCAGGGATCTTTGCTTGTTGAGATTAAAAGCGGTAATCACCGTTTCTTTGACTTAAATTGTAGAATGCCTTCCTTCCTTTCTTCTCTTGAGATAAAGGCAAGAAGTCTGCTGAAAAAGTCAATAACAAGAGGAAGTGTAACTATTTATGTAGAGTTTTCAGTACCTGTTAATTTATTAGATGTTATAAATACCAAAAGAGCAAAAGCCTGTTTTAATTTGCTTAACTGCTTAAGAAAAGATATTGGTATTTCGCAAACTCCGACGCTGGATAATATTCTTTCTATTCCGGGTGTTATATCTACCAACACAAAAGTGAATTCATTAGAGGGTGTTACTTCGTATTTTGAATCCGCACTAAAGTCAGCGCTCCAAAGACTAATAAAAACAAGAAAAAAAGAAGGAAAGATTATTTTAAAAGAAATATCAAAAAGAGCATCTCTTATTAAAAAATATCTTAATAAAATTATAAAATATTTAAAAGAACAGACGAAAAAAAAATCGGTGGCCTCAACATCTGAAACAGATGATGCCATCAGGCAACCATTAGAGAATTTAGGGGGTATTGCAGAAGAGATTAACCGTTTGAAGGCGCATATTGAAAGCATATGTGGGTGTCTGAAACAAACAGGAGAGATGGGGAAAAGGCTTGATTTTCTTGCACAGGAATTACACAGAGAAGCAAACACACTTGGTTCAAAGGTTCAGGATATCAGAATAATAAAAATAGTTGTTGATTTAAAGGGGGAAATAGAAAAAATAAGAGAACAGGTTCAGAATGTGGAATAGGTCGTATGGCAAAATCTAATTTCAAATACTCGGCTCCTCTGGCTGGGCTTAAAGCGCAAGGTCAAATATCCAACACAGTGGGTAAAAACACTTTCAATATCAAAACGAGTAGAAATAAAATATGTATGCTGCAGTTAGGATTCGGGAATATGGTTTCTGCAAATAGAATTATTGCTATTGTGAACGCAAACACAGCACCCGTTAGAAGACTGAAAAATGAAGCAAAAAAAATGCAGAAACTTATAGATGCAACAAGTGGAAGAAAAACCCGTTCGGTTATTATTGTTGATTCGGATCATATAATACTTTCCGCTGCTCAGTCCGAAACGCTGGTGCAGAGATTGTCAAACCAGGACAAAATGTGGGAACAGGGATAGTATTTATTCTATCAGCACCTTCCGGGTGTGGTAAAACAACACTTATAAAAAAACTTGTAAGAGAAATTGAAAATATTGATGTGTCTGTATCTGCAACAACAAGAACGCCAAGACCAACGGAGAAGGATGGGAAAGATTATTATTTTCTTGGCCCCCCTGATTTTAAAAAAAAGATAAGGAAAAATGAATTTATAGAATGGGCGCAGGTTTTTGGAGATTTCTATGGAACACCTAAAAAACAATTGTTAAAAAAGATAAAAGAAGGAGTAGATGTAATACTAAGTCTTGACATACAGGGGACCAAGAACTTAAAATCAATCATAAAAAATTGTGTGACAATATTTCTTTTTCCACCTTCAATTGATGAACTCTATAATAGGTTATCAAAAAGAAATATGGACTCTAATTTAAGTGTTCAAAAAAGGCTGCAAGAAGCAAGAAAGGAATTAAAAACAGCAAAACAATATGAATACTGGATTGTAAATGACAATATAAAATCTGCATATCAAAAACTAAAGTCAATAATTATTGCAGAAAGATGCAAGAAAAGATACGAAAGAAGATATGGAATATGTAACAGTAGAGCCTTTAATAGATAAAGCAGAAAATAGTATTTACAAACTTGTTTTACTTGTATCAAGAAGGGCAATAGAGATTTCAAACAGTGCCAGCGCGCATTCAAACCAGCCGACCTCAAAAAAGGCTACCATGCAAGCCCTTGAAGATGTAAGAACAGGAGTTGTAAGGATTGTTGATAAGTCTGCAAAAAAAAGGAAAGCGGATAAATGAAAAAAGAGGTTCTTATTGGTGTGACAGGAGGTATTGCTGCTTATAAAACCTGCGAGATCATAAGCCTTCTGAAAAAGAAGGGTATAAACATCAATGTGGTGATGACAAAAGAAGCAACAGAATTTGTAACCCCTCTGACATTTCAGACAATTTCAGCCAACCCGGTTGTAGTAGATATGTTTGAACTCCCCGAACAATGGGATCTTACGCATATATCACTTGCAGAAAAAGCTAAGGTGGTTGTTGTTGTGCCTGCAACTGCAAACATACTTGGAAAGTTTGCACAAGGTATAGTAGATGACCTCTTAACCTGTATCCTTACTGCCACAAGAGCACCCATTATTATGTGTCCTGCAATGAACGAGAAGATGTATCTTCATCCTGCTGTACAGGAAAATGAGAAAATCCTAAAAAGACGAGGCGTCAAGATTATCCCCCCCGTAAGAGGAAAACTTGCCTGTGGATATGAAGGCATAGGACACCTTGCCCCTGTTGAAGAAATTATAAAAGAAATAGAAAAGACAATAAACACTCAGTTAACATAGTTTCTGTTGAGCTCAACAGGCGATACAGATGAGGAAAAAAAGTAGAAGAAATGAAAAAAATACTTATATATGATACTACATTAAGGGATGGTGCGCAGGCAGAAGGGATTACATATTCTGTTGAGGATAAGATAAGGATACTTCAAAAAATTGACCAGATTGGTATTGATTTTGTTGAAGGTGGATGGCCCGGTTCAAACCCTAAGGACCTGGATTTTTTTAAAAAAGCATCAAAGATACCCCTAAAAAATTCAAGGCTTGTTTCTTTTGGAAGCACAAGAAAAGCAGGTGTAGATATTAAACAAGATAAAAATATTACATCACTTCTTGATGCAGGCACAAAAGACATTGCTGTTTTTGGAAAAAGTTGGGGCCTTCATGTAAAAGATGTATTAAGAACCTCTCTTGAAGAAAATCTTAATATGATATATCAAACTGTTTTATATCTAAAACAAAAGGAGAAATTCGTAATATTTGATGCCGAACATTTTTTTGACGGGTTCAAAGAAAATCCCCATTATGCGATTAAAACACTTGAACAGGCTATAAGTGCAGGCTGCTGGATGGTGTGTCTTTGCGATACAAATGGAGGAAGCCTTCCATCTTATATAGAAGAGGTGGTAAAAACTGTGAAGAACAGGTTTAATGTACCATTGGGCATACACGCACACAATGATGGCGGGCTTGCTGTTGCAAACTCCATCGCCGCTGTTTCTTCTGGCTGTGTCCTTGTGCAGGGGACTATAAACGGATATGGGGAACGGTGCGGGAATGCAGACCTGTGTGTTGTTATTCCGAACCTTGAATTAAAAATGAAGGAAAAGACATCCGTAGGAGAAAAAAAACTAAAAAATCTTGTTGAAGTTTCAAGGTTTGTAAGTGAGATTGCAAATGTTATTCCTGTCAACAACCAGCCGTTTGTGGGATACAGTGCATTTGCACATAAGGGTGGGATTCACATAAATGCTGTTGTAAAAAATCCAAAAACATATGAACATTTAGTTCCTGAACAGGTTGGAAATCAGAGAAGACTTCTTGTATCGGAGATAGGAGGAAGAAGTGTAATAGCGATAAAGGCTTGTCAGAAATACCCTGAATTGAAAAAAGATACGGAAACTGCAAAAGAAGCACTAAATACTTTACAGAAACTTGAACATCAGGGGTATCAGTTTGAAGCAGCAGATGCATCTTTTGAACTTCTCTTAAGAAATGCGCTTCATAAACATACCAGGCATTTTAATCTTATAGGATACAGGGTAATTGTTGAGAAAAATAGCAGTTCTACTATGCATTCAGAAGCAACAATAAAAATAAAGATAAAAGGAAAACTTGAGCATACATCAGCAGAAGGCGACGGACCTGTAAACGCACTTGACAATGCATTGAGAAAAGCACTTACAGGGTCTTTCCCCAGTCTTTCGCAGATGCATCTTACAGATTTCAAGGTAAGGGTTCTAAATCCCAATGCTGCAACTGCTGCAAGGGTAAGGGTTTTCATACAATCCTCAGATGGTAAGGATGAATGGACAACCGTAGGTGTTTCTGAAAACATTATTGAAGCATCATGGGAGGCTCTTGTTGATAGCATCGATTATAAACTTCTTAAAGATAAAGTAAAGATATGATGCCCACCAGGTACGATCCATCTTTGGTAGAAGAAAAAATCTACAATGAATGGATTTCAAAGGGATATTTTACAGCCCATTCCGATTCTATAAAAAAACATTATTCCATAGTAATTCCTCCTCCAAATATTACAGGAGCGCTTCATTTGGGGCATGCTATAAATAATACATTGCAGGATATCCTGGTGCGAAAACACAGGATGCAGGGGTTTGATACATTGTGGGTGCCGGGAACAGACCATGCGGGTATTGCAACACAGGCTGTCGTTGAAAAAAGACTTTTTGAACAAGAAAAGAAAACAAGATATAGCATAGGAAAAGAAGGACTTGTCCAAAAGATGTGGCAATGGAAGGATGAATATGAATCAAGGATAATAAAACAGCTTAAAAAAATGGGATGTTCCTGTGACTGGGATAAAAAACGGTTTACACTAGATTCTGTATGCGCAAAAGCGGTAAGATATACATTTTTTGAATTGTTCAGGCAGGGGCTTATTTTCAGGGGGAAAAGGCTTGTAAACTGGGATACTTTTTTGCAGACGGCGGTTGCAGATGATGAACTGTATCATGATACCGTAAAAACACATATATGGCACATAAGATACCCACTTACGGATGGAAGCGGGTATCTTATTGTTGCAACCACAAGACCTGAAACGATGTTAGGGGATGTGGCGGTTGCGGTTCATCCGGATGATAAAAGATATAAAAAGTTTATAGGACGTTCTTGTATCCTTCCAATACTAAAAAGACAGATTCCTATTATTGCGGATTCTGTTCTTGTAAGTATGGAATTTGGAAGCGGTTGCGTAAAGGTTACTCCTGCCCACGACCCCAATGATTATGCTTGCGCCTTACGGAACAGACTTTCTATGGTTAACATTCTGAATACGGATGGAACACTTAATGAAAATGCAGGTAAATACAAGGGGCTTGAAAGATATTCTGCAAGAAAGGCCATTGTTGAAGAACTGCAAATCTTGGGGCTTATTGACCGTATGGAGGATTATACAACAGAGATTGCACACAGTGACCGTTCAAAGACACCGATAGAACCGATGCTTTCAGAACAGTGGTTTGTAAGGATGTCTGAGATTGCAAGTCCGGCACTTGATGCGGTAAAAAGCGGAAGAATAAAATTTTATCCTCAAAGGTATGCAAAAACTTTTCTTGACTGGCTCGGAGAAAAAAAAGACTGGTGCATATCAAGGCAGTTGTGGTGGGGACACAGAATTCCGGTGTGGTGGGCAAGAAACTGTGATGAGAAAAAGGTAAAAGAAATATTTGCAAACAGAGATGACATTGCATTAAAGAAAGAAGGGGATACTATTTTTATCTGTTCAAGAGATACCGATATATCTTCTGATGCAATAAAGGGAGCAACAATTGAGCAAGACAGGGATGTTCTTGATACCTGGTTTTCATCTGCCCTGTGGCCATCTGCAACATTAGGCTGGCCTGATAATGAAAAACAGTTAAAAGCATACTATCCTACGGATGTTCTTATCACTGCAAGAGAAATCATAACACTGTGGGTTGCAAGAATGGTTGTAGTCGGTCTTTATAATATGAAGGAAATTCCTTTTAAGGATGTTGTCATACATACCGTTATACAGGATGGGCAGGGAAGGCCTATGAAAAAAAGTTTGGGCAACGGTGTTGACCCGGAAGACATAATAACACTTTATGGTGCAGATGCACTAAGATGGACATTAGCACACATAGCAACAGAAACACAGGATGTCCGACTTCCTGTTAAACGGGTAAAGACTTTTCTTGGAAAAACAGTGAACTCATCAAAACATTTTGAATTAGGGAGAAACTTTGCAAATAAGGCCTGGAATGTATCAAGGTTTGTATTGATGCAGGTGCAGGATAAAAAGATAATTGATATGTTTAATGATGTAGAGAGCCTTTCACTTGCAGATAGATGGATAATATCAAGGATGCAGGTTACGATAAAAGATGTTTCAAACGCATTGGACAATTATCATTTTAGTGAGTCTGCAAACATTGTATACAATTTTGTTTGGAGTGAGTTCTGTGATTGGTATGTTGAAATTGCAAAATCAAGACTCTCAGACCCAAATACATCAAGAATACTTATATATCTTCTTGATAATATACTTAAACTATTACATCCGTTTATGCCATTTATTACAGAACAGATATGGCAAGAGGTTAAAAAGTATATACCGGATGAAAACAAAAGACACATAATAATAGCATCCTGGCCTGTTTGTGACCAAAAATTAATTTCCACAGATGCAGAATCAAAGATGAAAAGTCTAATGCATGTGGTCAGTGCAATAAGAAATATACGGGCAGATACACATATACCCAGGGACAAAATTATAGATGTTACAGTGTGCGTCCAAAAAGAGGCATACAGAGAAGTATTAAAGAATAATCATCACACCATTTCTTTTCTATCAGGGGCAGGAAAAATTACCTTTGAAAAAAACACAACAGTTGTTTCTGATGCGGCAATAAGAGTTGTTGAAGATATACAGATATATATACCACTAAAAGGGATTATTGATATAGAAAAGGAAAAATGCAGGCTGAAAAAACAGATTGATACAACAACAAAAGAAATACAGAGCATTGAAAAAAGACTAAAAAATCCTTCGTTTATACAAAATGCACCCGAACAGGTGGTATCAGAAACAAAACAAAGACTTACTCTTTTAAAACAAGAAAAGACGCTGTTAGAAACAAATATCAAACTAATAAGCCCTTAGCACCAGAACACCAGTGCACCAGTGCACCAGTTGCTTCCAAGTTTTTACGGGGCCTGGTAAAGTGATTCGTTTCGTTATGCCTCGGAATAGGTTAAACTATTTTTGTTTTAGTATTTTGATACCAGTTATGTTTTCCTCCATGTCTTATAAAAACACAATCTATGTTCTCTAATTGCCTGATTAAGTCTTTTCTTTTCACGCCACTTCTAACTCAGCAAGTTTTCTGACGCAGGGAATTACACCGCCAATCAGGTCGTTATATAAATCTTTTAAATTTTCTTTTAATTCATTTAAAGTTTCTCCCTGCGTTATGTAGTCAGGATATTCTTCCAAATAGCCGAGCCACATATTATCGTCTTGCCAATGCACAAATCTTGTGGTATCCATAATTTCCTCCTGGTATAATCTTCAGGTGTAAACTTAAGGATTATACCTGGTTACACAGATTTTGAAAAGATTGCAGGGTCTGATGAGTTTTTCACTAATTCAGCGGGTGGCTGATAGCCACCCGCTGGAATAAATTATTAGCCCATTCCCTTAATCATTCTTTCATATTCTTCATGAGTGCCAATCCAAACCCAAATAAAGTCTTCACCATCCTCAATCGCAAGCGCCCTATGATTAATTCCAGCTCGTACTGACCAAAACTTACCAATTTTCTTGAAATGGAGGGATGGGTGCGAAGGGTTCGTTTTGAGCAACTCAAAGTTTTTCTTTGATACCTTTTGAACGGCAACAGGAAGATTCTTAAAACACTTCCAAAAGCGGTTTATTGTTAGATGCATTTAGAGTTCCTTGAGATTTCCCTGTTTTTTTTCATCAATAGCTTCCTTGATCAGAAAATCCAAATTTCCCGATTCTGAGTCTACTTCAATCTGTCTATCCCATTTTTTCCAATCCCTTTCATAAAACCACTCTCTCAAACGAGCATATTCATCGTCTGAAAGCGATTCAATTGTAGCTTCTATTTCCTCTATTTTTAGCATATCTAATCTACCCCCTTTTTCTATAAATCCTTTAAATTCATTCCGAGAGTGTAAGCTTGTTCCAGATATTCTGGCTTTTTTAATACTGATCCTTTCTCCATTATATCACCAAAGAAAAACATATTGATTATTTTAGGGTCTGATGAGTTTTTCAGCAGACCCTATTTCACAAAAGGCTTGCGGATTCTTTGTCTAAATACATATAAACATCGGGGTGTTTTTGCAAGGCCGATGCAGGACAATCTGGTGAAATCTTTTCCTTAATCGCACTCCTTATAACCTCTGCCTTTCTCTTATCAGGGGCACAGCAGATGATTGTTTTGCTTTTTAATATGTGTTGGACTGACATAGATATTGCCCTGCCTGGCACATCTTGTATAGTTTTAAACCAACCTTCCTTGTATTGCTGTATTTTACATTTTTTGTCCAATTGGACAACAATATATGGTTTTTTTGTCTTAAAATCAGCAGGAGGGTCATTAAAGGCAATGTGTCCGTTTTCTCCGATTCCTATAAACGCGACATCTACGGGATGTTTTTTAATTATTTCCCCGAGCCTTGCGCATTCTGTTTCAGGATTAACATCTGCATTTATAAAATAAAAATTGTTCAACGGGAAAGGCAACCTGCTTATAAACCTTTTCCAGAGATAAAGCCTGAAAGATGCAGGGTGTGCAATAGGCAAACCTATATACTCGTCCAAATGAAATCCGACAATTTTATTCCAGTTTATATCTTCTTTTAATAAATTTTCAAGCACTTGAAACTGTGATAGACCTGTTGCAAGAATAACATTGCAATAGCCTCTTTGTTTTATTGCTTTTTTTATAATTTGAGTTCCGACACTTGCCGCTTTCTTGCCAAGTTCTTGTTTGTTCTTTACAATTATTATATTCATACTTCTCTCTCTACTCTGGTGCTCTGGTGACTGGTGCCATGGTGCACTGGTGACTGGTGCCATGGTGCACTGGTGACTGGTGCGCTGGTGCTCTGGTGCACTGGTGCTCTGGTGCTCTGGTGCGCTGGTGCTCTGGTGCACTGGTGCTCTATCCTACTATGGGTATATTGTATATTTTAAAATCAAACCCGCAAAAACTATTGATACTATTGGCATAAGCTTAAGAAGTATGTTTAAAGAAGGACCCGATGTATCTTTTAATGGGTCGCCTACGGTATCTCCTACAACAGCCGCCTTGTGTGCATATGACCCCTTCCCCTCGTGTTTTCCGCCTTCTATGTACTTCTTTGCATTGTCCAGCGCACCGCCTGCATTTGCCATCATAACAGCAAGAACAAAACCACTTACCAGAGAACCTGTAAGCAATCCTATCAAGGCCTCAATACCCATTGTAATTCCAACAACAATAGGAGAGCATACTGCAAGTATAGATGGCGCTATCATTTCTTTCTGTGCCCCAGCAGTAGATATTCTTACACATCTTGCATAGTCCGGTTTTGCGCTTCCTTCCATAATTCCAGGTATTTCTCGGAATTGCCTTCTTACCTCTTTTACGATACCCTGGGCCGTACGACCAACTGCCCGCATTGTAAGAGAAGAGAAAAAGAAAGGAAGCATACCTCCTATAAAAAGTCCTGCAATAACCCTCGGATTTATTATACTTAAATCTAATGCCATATCTAAATGGATATTAAGCCTTGCTGCGACTATTTCAACCTGACTTTTGTATGCAGCAATAAGCGCAAGCGATGTAAGAGCAGCACTTCCTATTGCAAATCCTTTTCCTGTTGCCGCTGTTGTGTTGCCAAGTGAATCAAGGGCATCTGTTCTTTTTCTTACCTCGGGTTCAAGATGAGACATCTGTGCATTTCCGCCTGCATTGTCTGCAACAGGTCCGTATGCATCTGTTGCAAGCGTTATACCGAGAGTTGAAAGCATACCAACTGCTGATGCAGCAACACCATAAAGGCCCACATTAAGTTGATGGACATTTGATAAAAACACAACACCGTTTGCTGTTGCAATAACTATGGGAAGATAATATGAAAAAAGTATTGCAATTCCTACAATAATAACAGGAATAGCAGTTGAAAGCATACCAACTCCTAATCCTGCTATGATAACTGTTGCAGGACCTGTAACAGAAGCATCTGCAATTGTTTTTGTAGGATGATATCTATCAGATGTAAAATACTCTGTGCTTAAACCTATAAGAACACCCGCAACAAGCCCTATTAGAATTGCCCAATAAACACCGATATACTGCATGCCTAGTACAGACCTTATAATAAAGAACGAAAGTATTGCAATAAGCATCGCGCTTGTAAATGTTCCTCTTCTCAGTGCAGCAAGAAGAGCACCCTGTTCTGCCTGTTCTTTTGATCTTACAAAAAATGTGCCTATTATAGAAGCAACAATCCCTAAGGCTGCAATTGTCATAGGAACTGTAACACCTCCCTTCCCAAGTCCTGCTGCAACTGCAAGTGCAGATGTTGAAACTATTGCACCCACATATGATTCATAAAGGTCAGCACCCATTCCTGCAACATCACCCACATTGTCTCCTACATTGTCTGCTATAACCGCCGGGTTTCTGGGGTCATCTTCAGGTATTCCTGCTTCTGTTTTGCCCACAAGGTCTGCTCCCACATCAGCTGCTTTTGTAAATATCCCGCCTCCGACACGGGCAAAAAGAGCCATTGAAGATGCGCCCATACCACAGGAAAGCATTACCGATGTTATAGCCCCTATCTTATCAGCAACACCGCCCGGTAAGGGATAGACACTGTAATACCAGTTTAAAAAATAATACCAGATAGAAAGATCTAAAAGCCCAAGCCCTACAACTGTAAGTCCCATAACAGTACCACTTGAAAACGCAACCCTTAAGCCCAAATTAAGACTTTTACGGGCTGCGTTTGCTGTTCTTGAACCTGACTGTGTTGCTATGGTCATTCCTATAAAACCGCTTAAACCAGAATAAAATCCTCCTGTCAAAAATGCAAACGGAGTAAATATTACAACAAGGTCCAACATTGCCATTACAAGAAGGGCCACAAATATACTTGCAAAAAATATTGAAACAATGAAGTACTGTCTTTTAAGATATGCCTTTGCCCCTTCTCGGACAGCAGAGGCAATCTCTTTCATCCGCTCTGTCCCCTCTGAAAGTTTTAGGATACTGGCTGCAGAATATGCAGCAAAACCCAGGGCAATAATTGAACCAACCGGCGCTAACAATAACAAATCCATTCCTCCTCCTTTTTATTCAAGAGTAAGCAATTTACCAGAGAGCATCTGTCTTCTTACTTTATACTTCTTACTTTAACTACTTTACCTTTTTTAATTGCAGAACTTTCAAGCCTTACAATTCTTACTGCTTCAAGGGATGTTTCAGGTGGGACCTCTTCTATCTGTTTATTTGTTTCTATGCAATTTAGAAAATATTCTATTTCTGCTTGATATGCGTTAACCACAGGTATTTGAGGATACCGGGGTTCTTTATCCTTTTCATACAAACAAAGTGTAGGCTTGTTATTACAGTTATACATAAGAACCGCATTTTCAAATGTCGCTAAAAAAGCCATTGTGAACGGGTATCCGCCTTCTGTAATCCATCCTCCTTCTAATGTGCAGACAGGACCGTTTGAATAAAGATAATGTGCAACAACATAATTTATGCCCTCTCCTATAGATTCTTTTACTTTACCCTGTGCAAAAACAGATGAAGGATTGCCCAATAACCACAGCGCGGTATCAACATCATGTATATGAAAATCAAGGATTGCTTCTCCACCAAGTTTTGGATTTAGTATCCAGTTCTTCCAGCTCCATCTTGGAGTACTTCCAAGCCTTGTGAATACTACTGAAAGCAATGTGCCGAACCCCCTGCTATGAACTGCGTCTTTCAAAAAAAGATATTCAGGCCAAAATCTTAATACATGTGCCACCATAATCTTTACATTATTAGCCTTACAGGCATCTATCATCCTTTGCGCTTCTTTTACATTTCTTGCCATAGGTTTCTCACAAAGCACATTCTTACCCGATTCAGCCGCTTTTACTGTGTGTTTACAGTGAAGAAAAGTAGGGCAGGACAAATCCACCATCTGAATACTTGAATCTTTAAAGATATTATTTGGGTTTATAGTGGTTTTTACACCAGAAAGGTTAACAACATTTTGTCCTGTTTCAATATTTCCCTGAACACTTTCAGTGCCCTTTAATCTTTTAATATCTTTGTCGCATACTGAAACTACTCTGGCATTTTTTAAGTTTCCATAACAGGAATAATGAACCCTGCCCATAAATCCAAAACCTATTAGTCCAACATTTATCATTTTTCCACCTCCAGAATTTTGTCCATAGCCATAGAGACTTGTTTTATTAAACACTCGGCAAATTCGGGTTTAGGGAAAAATTCTGCCACACAATATGAATCATACCCAACACCCCTCAATGCCTTCATTACTTCCTTCCAGTTAACATCTCCATACAAAAGAGGAACAAACCCATCAAGTGTGCCTATAGAATTTTTATAATCCTTAAAATGAACCTTTTTTATTCTATGCCCCAGTATATCTATCCAGTGCTGGGGATGCCCGCTATAGACAACATTGCCTATATCAAAATATGCGCCCACATAGGGACTGCCGATTTTGTCTATAAACTCTGCCATCTCAAGGGGACTTAATAACATCCTGTTCCATACATTTTCAATTCCTATACATACCTTTTCTTTTTCTGCATCAGATGAAAGAACTTTTAATGATTCCGATGCCCTTTTATGTGCTGTTTTATAATCAACTATTTCTGCATCAGGAACCCATGGCACAGAAACCCAGCCGGGGATTACAAGTATAGTATCTACACCCAATATACTGCCCGCTTTAAGCATTGAACGGATAATATCTGATGCTTTTTGAGAAACTTTAAGAGAATCTGATGTAAGGGCATATTTCCAGAACAGCCCCGAGGCAAGGCTTGATATTTTTAAGTGATGAGACTCTATTTTTTTTCTTAAGATTTCTACATCTGAAAGTTTTGTGTCCTGTGTAATCCATTCATCTTCTCCGAAACAAACCTCAATTGCAGAAAAACCTGAATCTTTTGCAACCTCAAGACTTTTTTCCAATACCTGTGTCTTTGGAAACGCCCACTGATTAATAGATTTTTTCATCTCTCTCCTTTCTGCAACCATTTTTTAAGGTCCTTAATAGTTTTTTGTATATCTTTTATTTGTTGTTCTCCTTCTATTTCACGCTCAATAATCAGCTCTTTGTTAAACCCTATTTCTTTTAATTTAGAAATAAACTCAGGGTACCGCACCATACCACTACCCACAGGGACTTCTCTGCCAAGATTTTCGCCATCTGTCGGACATAAACCATCCTTAATATGAATATTTCTGACATATTTACCGAATACAGACAGGGCATCTATGGGGTTGCCCTTGCCATACATCAGTAGGTTGGCAGGATCCAGATTGATTCCAAGGTTATCAGTACCAATTCTTTCTATGGTTCTTAATAAAACCACGGGGGTTTCCTGCCCTGTTTCAAACCAGAATTCTAATTTTTTTCTTTTACAATACTCAGATACCTCTTTAATAGCATCTACAACCTGTTGATAATTTGGATCAGTTATATTTTCAGGTATAAATCCACAGTGAGTAATAATAGAAGGACTTCCCACTTGTTGGGCAAAATCAGCCCATTTTTTAAGAA
The DNA here is from genome assembly GCA_013626165.1 of bacterium Unc6. Taxonomy (NCBI): domain Bacteria; kingdom Pseudomonadati; phylum Candidatus Omnitrophota; genus Candidatus Velesiimonas; species Candidatus Velesiimonas alkalicola. The sequence continues at coordinate 61,353 of NDHX01000007.1, read as the reverse complement.
CTTTTACTCTTTTTTGACGGTACCTTTTGGGCATCAATCCTAATGTTGTAGGACCTGTCTTAAAATTCCATTCTGCAGGTCCTGGCCATCCAGCCCAAAAACCGCAGATACGCACACCTGCTCTGTCTGCTGTTTTTATAACATTATCAGCCACATTACCCTGAGCCAAAGATATATCCCAGCCTGCCAACTGGCAAACATTTAATCCGAATTGTCGGACATATTCAAAACATCGCCCTTCCTTGCCTAGTTCACTAATAACCCCTATTTCCATTTCTACCCTCCCGCTAGGACAGAGCACCAGCCACCAGAGCACCAGAGCACCAGCCACCAGAGCACCAGAGCACCAGCCACCAGAGCACCAGAGCACCAGGCATCAGAGCACCAGTCACCTGTTACCTATTCTTTGGCCAGTCTGCAACTATGGGTGATGCAATAAAAACAGATGAATAAGTTCCGATAATTATACCAATAAGAAGTGCAAATGTAAAGTCATGAATTACTTCACCGCCTAAGAAAAACAATGCTCCAACCGCTAAAAGTGTTGTAATAGATGTCATAAGTGATCTTGAAAGAATCTCATTTATACTCAGGTTCATTATGCTGATAATATTTTCTTTTGCCTCTTTCCTTTTTTCCTTCATATTTTCTCTTATTCTATCAAATACAACAACCGTATCTGCCATTGAGTATCCAGCGAGTGTAAGAAGTGCTGCAACAATCTGCAGGGTTATTTCCTTGTTCATTATTGAAAATATACCTACAACTGCCACAACATCATGAAATGTTGCGATTGTCGCTGCAACACCAAATTTAAAGTCAAACCTGAACGCAATATACATTGTAAGAACAATTGCGGCAGCTATTACCGCAATGAGTGTTTTTCTCTGCATTGCCTTTCCCACAACAGGACCAACCTCTTCTGTTCTTTCTACTCTGAATTTTCCTTCACCGATATTCTTTTTAAGTGCCTCTGTGATTGTATCAGAAACATTCCCGCCTTCGCCCTTAATCCTTATTATTAAACCTCTGTTCCGTTCATACTGTTGTAAGAAAGCATCCTGTAGGCCTGCCTGTTTTAGTATGCTCCTTGCTTTACCGATATCCATTGCCTCATTAAAATGGATCTGCATAAGTGAACCACCTGTGAATTCTATTCCCCAGTTTGGCCCCTTATGATAGATAAGTGATACAATGCCTGTTAAAAGAAGAAGAAAAGAAAATGTATATGCCACCTTTCTTTTCCCTAAAAAATCAATGTTCGTTTTTGGAACAATTCTGAACATACCTTCCTCCTATTTTTTCTTAGAGCACCAATGCACCAGAGCACCAGATATGTATTGTATCAAATTTTTAAATTTTTTGTAAATAAAAAAATCTCCCAGAGCCATTTGTACTGTGCCTATTTTTAACCCCCTCGCACAAGGCCCTGCAAAAAAATGCTTGCTGTAATATAATTGATAGGATAAAATACTATGGGGTCAACTCTATTTTCTCTAAAAAACCAATGTAGTATTATTAAAAGAAGAAAATAGAGTTGACCCCATTTACAAAGGTCAATATGAACTTGAATAGGGTCTAATGAGATTTAATAAAGTGTTAATAGTTGGCGCAGGCCTTATAGGCGGTTCTATAGGACTTGCATTAAAAAAAAAAGGAATTGCAAAAGAGATTATAGCCGTTGGAAGAAGAAAAAGTTCAATCCGAAAGGCAATGAAGTTAGGTGCTATTGATAGAGGCGGACTCTGCATTGAGGATTGTGTCAAAGATGCAGAATTTGCAGTAATATCTACGCCTGCCTGTTTGGTGCCGGGTTATACGGCAAAGGTTTTATCTTTAAATCCTGACTGTATAATTACTGATGTGGCCAGCACCAAGTCCGATATTTTAAGGGATATTTCTAAATTAAGGGGGAAAGAAAGATTCATTGGAAGTCATCCGATGGCAGGTTCGGAAAAAAGCGGTGTTGAGTTTGCAAGGGACAATATTTTTCAAGACTCAGTCTGCGTTATTACGCCGGTTAAATGGACAAACAATAGATTTCTTAAAATAGTTTCAGGATTCTGGGAGTCTATCGGTTGCAGGGTAAGACTGATTGGACCTTCTGAACATGATAGACTTGTTTCAATGTTTTCACACCTTCCCCATATTGTTGCCTGCTGTCTTATTTCTTCTGTGAAAGAAAAAGATTCTTGGATATCTTCAACCGGTTTTAGAAATGCTACAAGATTAGCATCTGCTGATTCTGTTATGTGGAGAGATATTTGTATTACGAATAAAAGGGAAATCCTTAACTCATTAGAAAAATTTAAGAAGCATTTGCAAAAAATTAAATATATAATAGAAAAAGACAAATGGGATAGCCTGCATAAGTTTTTTGAAGATGTAAAAAATAAAAGAGAAAGGATAGTTTAAAATTAAGTGCCAGGATTAGTAATCACAATAGATGGACCTGCTGGTTCGGGTAAAAGCACTGTTGCCAGGATTCTTGCTGAAAAGTTAGGGTTTATGTATTTGGACACAGGCGCTATGTACAGGGCAGTCACACTTAAGGCGGTAAGAGACAATGTTAATTTAGAAGATGAAAAGGCATTGGTTTCTATTGCGGGAGGTATGAAGATAAGTTTTAAAAAAGAAAAACACGGCAGGGTTCTTGTATTTGCAGATGGTGAAAATGTTTCAGGTGTTATAAGAACAACTGAACTTACAACAAAGGTTAAGTCCATTGCAAGGATTCCTAAAGTTAGAGAAATTTTAGTTAATAAACAGAGACAGATGGCAGAATCCGGGAATGTTGTTCTTGAAGGCAGAGATACAGGAACAGTTGTGTGTCCTGGCGCCGATTTAAAATTTTTTTTGGATGCGGATCTCAAAAAAAGGGTTTTAAGAAGGTATGAGGAAATAAAACTAATAAATCCATTTATAACGGTTGAAGAAATTGAGAAAGAACTCTGCGTTAGAGATAAAAGTGACTATTCAAGGAAAACAGGACCATTAAAACAGGCGGATGATGCGGTAAGGATTGATACAACCCATATGGATATAGAATCAGTTGTGCAATATCTGTATGATTATATCAAAAAATCTGTGAGCATAAATTCCAAGCGCCTTGGCACCAAGATACAAATGACAAAAAAATAACAAATGTCAAATGTCAAATAGATATCAACAGGTCATACTTTTTGTCATCTGGATTTTGGATTTGATTTGACATTTAGATTTTGACATCTGGCATTTGCTACCAGTTATCTGTTCTATTAGGGTAAGTGTAAGGGGCGCTCTTTAAGGCAAATATGAAACATAACCTGTGGTACGCTTTTTTTAAGGTTTTAGGCAGTGTTCTTTGTAAAATATTATTTCGCATCCGCTTTTTCGGGGTACAAAATATCCCCTCCTCGGGTGGATTTATTCTTGCAAGTAATCATACAAGTTATCTTGACCCTGTAATGCTTGGTGTTGCCTGTCCACGGGAATTAAATTTTCTTGTAATGAAAGAGCTTTTTGATGTCCAATTTCTTTCCTGGATTATAAAACGTTGTAATACTTTCCCGATAAACCGCAAGAGACCTGATGTGGGTGCATTAAAAGAATTTTTTAAAAGATTAAGACAGGGAAGGGGTGTTGTGATATTTCCTGAAGGAACAAGATCAGCAGACGGAACTTTGATGAAGCCTGAAAGAGGAGTAGGCCTTATTGCAATAAAGGCAGGTGTGCCTGTGGTTCCTGTGTATTTAGAAGGCACACATAATGCGCTTCCGGTGGGTGCGAAATGGATAAGACTGTATCCTGTAAGTGTCTGGTTTGGGAAACCAATAATGACCGGGACCCTTAAAGGGGCAGGGAGTTTTCAAGGTGCAAGTGAAATTATTATGGAAGGGATAAAGAGCCTTAAAAATTGAAGATAATAGTTGGTAAGTGTAGTGGATTTTGTTACGGTGTTAAAAGGGCAATAAGAATTGCCGAAGACACAATTAAAGATGCCCCTGCATATTCAATAGGCCCTTTAATACATAACCCATATGTTGTTGAAGAACTTAATAAAAAGGGTTTAAAGGTTGCAGATAATTGGCAGGATTTAAAAAATTGCACAGGTGTTATAAGATCGCATGGGATTTCTCCTCAAATAGTAAACAAATTAAAAAAACAGAATGTAAAACTTGTTGATGCAACCTGCCCTAATGTTATAGCAATACAGAGTATTGTAAAAAATATCATTAAAAGTGGATATGATTATTGTATAATAGTAGGAGATAAAACACATCCCGAGGTTCGTGGGCTTTTTGGATTTTGTAAGAGCAAGGGGATTGTTATAAGCGATATTGGAGAATTAGAAGGTAATCTTATAAAGGGTAAAAAAATAGGAATTGTATCTCAGACCACACAGGATCCTGGCAACTATTTTAAGGTAGTAAAGAAGTTTTTTGATTTTGCACCGCTTGAGATTAATATATTTAATACGATATGTAAAGATGTGATAAGAAGACAGGAAGAAGCAACCCATCTTTCTAAAAATGTTTCTGCAATGATTGTTCTGGGGGGCAAGTCAAGTGCAAACACAAAAAGACTTGTGAAGATATGTAAGAGACACTGTAAAAATGTGTGGTATTTGGAAGGAACAGAGCAGGTGCCTGCATCTTTGAGTAAGGAGGTGAAAACTGTTGGTATTATAAGTGGAGCCTCCACTCCACGGCTGGTTGTAAGGAAAATTGCGAAAGAATTAAATGGGTAAGGAAGATTTCAAGGTTTCGAGGCATCGAGAGTAAAACATCAAGATAAAATCAAGATTTCACCGTTGACACCTTGAAACCTTGACACCTTGATACCCTAATGAAGGGTTAATATAAAAGGAGAAATTTAAAAAATGGAACAGACAAAAGAACAGATGGAGCAACTTTATGTTCAAACATTTAAAGCAGTTAAAGAAGGGGATTTGGTAGAAGGGACAGTTTTGTATGTAACCTCTAAAGATGTTATTGTTGATATAAATTATAAATCTGAGGGGAGAATCCCATCTGAAGAAGTAACAGACATAATAGACTTAAAACCTGGTGACAAGATACTTGCCATTGTTGATGAGGTTGAAGGGGAAGATGGTATGCCTCTTCTTTCAAAAAGGAAGGCAGATAGACAGTTCGGGTGGGAAAACCTATTGAAGAATTTTAAAGAAGGTGATTTGATAGAGGGGAAAATTATAAAAAAGATAAAAGGGGGATTGATGGTTGATATCGGAATGGAAGCATTTCTTCCGATATCACAGATATTGCAGCATCCAAAACAGAATCTTTCTGGGTTTGAAAAGAAGAAATTAAAGTTTAAGATAATGAAAATAAACAGGACAAGAAAAAATGTTATCCTTTCAAGAAAAGAGGCAATTTCATCAGAAAAAGAACAGACAAGAACAAAAATCCTTCAATCGCTTGAACCGGGTCAGATAAAAAAAGGCATCATAAAGAATATAACAGGTTTCGGTGCGTTTATTGATATAGGAGGGGTTGACGGTCTTCTTCATATTACGGACATAACATGGGGCAGGATTAAACATCCATCAGAATATCTTTTCATGGGGAAAGAAGTTGAGGTAATGGTTCTTAATGTGGATAAGGAAAAACAGAAAATTTCATTAGGAATGAAACAGATGTCTGCAAATCCCTGGGAAAGTATAGAAGAAAAGTATCCCATTGGGACGAAGGTGCAGGGAAAAGTAGTAAATATCGTTTCTTATGGTGTGTTTGTAGAATTAGAAAACGGCATAGAAGGGCTTGCGCACATTTCAGAATTCTCATGGACAAGAAAAATTAACCACCCGCAGGAGATGTTTAAATTGGGAGATATTGTTACAGCAGCGGTTTTAAGTATAGAAAGGGCAAACCAGCGGATTGCACTCGGCTTAAAGCAGTTGGAACCCAATCCTTGGGAAAACATAGAAGAAAGATTTAATGTAGGCTCACAGGCAGAAGGAGTTATCAAAGCATTTTCAGAGCAGGGGGCAATTGTAGAATTAGAAGGCGGTATAGACGGTATTATACATAACTCTGATATAAGTTGGACAAGGTATATCAATCACCCTTCAGAAGTATTTAAAAAGGGCGAAAGGCTCAGTGTGATTGTTCTTGCAATAGATACGGATGGACAGAAGATATCATTGGGTCTGAAGCAGTTGCAAGAAAACCCCTGGCCAGGTATTGTTGAAAAATATACCGTGGGCAGGGTTGTGGAGGGCATTATATGTAAGATCACAAATTTCGGTACATTTGTTGAACTTGAACAAAATCTACAATCACCCACATCTGCGGTAGAAGGGCTAATCCATATATCTGGATTGAACATCCCTGAAAACAAAAATATTAATGAGTTTTTTAAAGAGGGGATGAAGGTTTTGGTAAAAGTTATAAAAATTGACGAAAAACAAAAGAAAATCGGTCTTGCGCTTGAGAAAAAATTAAATGAAACCCAATAAAAAACTAAAATTGGGACTCCCAAAAGGAAGCCTTCAGGAATCAACTATAAAGATGTTTAAGAAGGCTGGGTTTAATATCTATGTAAGCGAAAGGTCATATTATCCTGTTGTGGATGATGAACAGATAGAGGCACTGCTTATAAGAGCACAGGAAATGCCACGATATGTTGCAGCAGGCGTTCTGGATTGTGGAATAACAGGACAGGACTGGGTGAATGAGAATGATTGTGATGTGGTACAGGTATGTGAACTTACATATTCAAAGGCTACATCTGGTCCTGTTAGATGGGTGCTTGCCGTTCTGAAAGATTCTAATATAGAATCCGTAAAAGATTTGGAAGGGAAAAGAATTGCCACAGAGCTTGTGCAGGTTACAAAAAAATATCTTAAAAATCATAATGTCCATGCAGATGTTGAATTTAGTTGGGGAGCAACAGAAGTAAAGCCGGCGCTGGGACTTGTAGATGCAATTGTAGAATTAACAGAAACAGGCTCTTCACTTCGCACAAATAGGTTAAAGATTATTGATAATGTATGCATATCAAAAACGCAGTTTATATCTTCACACAGTTCCTGGTCCGATTTATGGAAAAGAAATAAGATGCAAACAATAGCACTTTTGTTAAGGGGCGCTATTTTTGCAGAGGAAAAGGTTGGTTTAAAGATGAATGTCCATTCAAAAAACTTAAAAAAAGTTCTTTCAATATTACCGGCCATGAAAAAACCCACAGTTGCACCTCTTTCCACAAAAGGATGGTATGATGTAGATACAATTATTGATGAGAAGATTGTAAGAGATTTAATACCGAAACTTCTCAAAACAGGAGCAGAGGGGATAGTAGAATATGCGCTAAATAAAGTGATACCATAGTTAGCAGAGCACCAGTCACCAGTCTGGTGCTCTGGTGCCTAGTGCTCTAAACAGAAGGGGGGGGATGTTTGTATGCCTTGCGGGAGAAAACGCAAAAAAGCAAAAATGGCAAAACATAAAAGAAAGAAGAGGCTGAGAGCAAACCGTCATAAGAAGAAATAATGTTAAATGTTATGTATGAACAGAGCACCAGAGCACCGGAGCACCAGTCACCAGTCTGGTGCATCAGTCACCGGTCTGGTGCACTGGTGTGAGGGGAATTAGAACTTACAGGTTCTTAACAATAGAATAACAGAAAGGGGGATGTTTGTATGCCTTGCGGGAGAAAACGCAAAAAAGCAAAAATGGCAAAACATAAAAGAAAGAAGAGGCTGAGAGCAAACCGTCATAAGAAGAAATAATGTTAAATGTTATGTATGAAATACCGAAATTCCGACATAAGGATTATAAGGATTAAACAAGTATTTAATTCCCCTTTCGTAAAGGGGTGCCTGCGTTAGCCAGGCGGGGTATTGGGTTATAAGGTAGCATTGAATACCCCGTCAGACCTTCGGTCTGCCACCCCTTTTTGAGAAAAGGGGAATGAGTTCGTATTTCATCCCCATGTCGGAATTTCAGTTATGAAATACCTTCAATGCAAGGTGTAAAACAGTGCGTCATCCATCCTGATTGCACCTGAGGTGAAAAACCAAAAATTGTAATGGAAAAAGAAGCGGCATAATCTCCCAGAACACCAGTGCATCAGAGCACCAGTAAACTAGTCACTTCTCTGGTGTCTGTTGTTCTAAAAGGGGGGGAGAGTAAGATTATGGATAAGGTAGAATTGGCAATTTTTTCTGGTTCATCAAATCATAAATTGACAGAAAAAATATGTAAATATTTAGATATTCAACAGGGCAATGTATGTATTACTAATTTTCCGGACGGTGAAACACATATAAAAGTAGATGAAGATGTAAGGGGAAGAGATGTATTTATAGTTCAGTCAACCTGTACACCTGTGAATGAAAATCTTGTAGAATTATTAATTTTTTTTGATACACTTAAAAGGGCATCGGCAAGAAGAATAACTGCTATTATGCCATATTTCGGGTATACAAGGCAGGACAGGAAAGACAGACCCAGGGTTCCTATTACGGCAAAACTTGTTGCAAATCTTATTACGATTGCCGGTGCAAACAGGGTGCTCACTGTTGATTTACATGCAGGGCAGATACAAGGCTTTTTTGATATTCCTGTTGACCATCTTTTTGCAGTAAACGAGTTTGTAGAATATTTTGAAAAGCAGAGGCTTAAAAATCCTGTTGTTGTATCACCTGATGTTGGGGGAATTAAAATGGCACGGGCATATGCAAAACGTTTAAAGGCATCCCTTGCTGTTGTTGACAAACAAAGGGTAAATGATAGGGAAATAGAAGTGATGAACATATTAGGAGAGGTAAAGGATAGAGATGTTGTTATAGTAGATGACCTTGTTTCTACCGCCGGGACACTTGTTGAGGCCGCAGATGCACTTAAAAAAGCAGGGTCCAAAACGGTATATGCGGCTGTAACACATCCTGTGTTAGCAGGACCTGCCATTGAAAGGATACGAGGCTCCAGTATTGAAAAACTTGTTGTGACAGATACAATACCACTTGCCGCAGATAAACAAATAGACAAAATACTTGTTCTATCTATAGCACCACTTCTAGGAGAAGCTATAAGAAGAATTCATAAAGAAGAATCGGTAAGTATTTTATTTAACTAGAAAGGAAACATGAAACAGGTTACATTGGGCGCAGATGTCCGAGAAGAAAAGGGAAAATCAAGGGTTAAAGCATTAAGGAAGTCTTCTATTATTCCAGCAGTAGTTTATAGAAAAGGAAAAGACGCTGTTCCTATCCAGGTAAAGATTGGTGACTTGAATAAAGTGTTTAAAACATCAGGGAGTGAAAATATTTTGATAAATCTGAAATTAAAAGGAGAAAACAAGGATAGAACAGTAATAATAAAAGAATTACAATATGACCCGGTACATGGAAAACTTCTTCATATAGATTTTAATCAGATACTTCTTACAGAGAAGTTAAGAATTACAGTTCCGATATCGGTAAAAGGCTCTGCACCGGGCGTAAAAGAAGGAGGCCTTTTACAACATATTATGTGGGAAGTTGAGGTTGAGTGTCTGCCAACGAATATACCGGATAAGATAGATGTAAATGTATCAAATCTAAACATAGGTGATGCAATACATCTGAAGGAATTAAAATTGCCTGAAGGTGTCCGTATAATGCGTGATATGGAACTTGTAGTTATAAGTGTTGCTGCACCTGTTGAGGAGAAAGTTGAAGAGGTACTGCCTGGTGTTGCTATAGCAGAGCCTGAGGTTATAAAAGAAAAGAAGATGGAAGAAGAACCCGAAGAAGATAAAAAGAAAGAAAAGACTAAGGAGTAGTTTTGCACTGTATTGTTGGGCTTGGAAATCCAGAAGAAAAATATCAAGACACCAGGCATAATCTCGGGTATAATGTTGTAGTATTTCTTGCAAAACAACATAATAAAAAATTCCGAAAATTTTATAACTCTAAAATATGTGAAATTATTGTAGATGGTAAAAAAACTTTGCTTGTTCTTCCTCTTACATTTATGAATAAAAGCGGAGTTGCGGTTTATGAAATTATAAAAAATAAACATATTTGTCTTGATAATCTTCTCATTGTATTAGATGATATATCGTTGCCCGCAGGACAGGTAAGGATAAGGAAAAGGGGTTCGGCGGGCGGACATAAAGGATTACAATCAATAATACATTATTTGCGAACAAATGAATTTCCAAGGTTAAGAATAGGGATAGGTCCGAAACCCACAGGAATAAGTCTTGAGAAATTTGTTCTTTTACACATGGGAAAGCAGGATATTAAAAAAATAGAGGTTATATTAAAAGAATCCGTTGATGTTTGTGAGTTTTGGGTTAAAAATGGAACAGATGAAACAATGCATAAATATAACTGACGGCTCGGGGAGTTTCCCGAGAGACCTATCATATAACTGGTTTTATTGCTGTAAAAGGAGGTGTTGCAGAGGGTGAGGGTTTATGAAGGGATGTTTGTAACAAAAGTTGTCTTTTTAAAAGAAGATGAGGAACAGCTCCTGGGACAGATAGAGGAAAACATTACAAAACAGGGGGGCAAGATTCTGGAGAAACAGAGTTTAGGCAAGAGAAAGCTTTCCTATACCATACAAAAGCAAACAGAAGGGGGATATACAAGATTTTTGTTTGAAATAGAACCGTCTTCCGTTAGAATACTTGAAAGAATCTACAGGCTCCAGGATGGGATTTTAAGATTTGGGATATTTTTATGTGAACAAAAACAACGAGGTAAAAAATAACTTGTCCTCGTGAAAGCAGGGGTCAGTTACGAAAAATAGACGACTGATGATTTAAGCAATAGAGCATTGGAGCATACCAGTGACTTTCGCCTGGTGTGCTCTTGTGCCCTGGAAAGAGGGAGAGGTATGGCGAGTTTTAATCGTGTATTTTTAATAGGTAATCTTACAAGAGATCCTGAATTGAGGTATATAGCAAGCGGGCAGGCTGTGGCAACATTTTCAATTGCTGTAAATCGTGTTTTCAAACTTGCAACAGGGGAGAAAAAAGAAGAAGCCACATTTATCAGAATAGTTGCATGGGGAAAAAACGCCGAAAGCTGCAACAAATACTTATCCAAAGGCAGTTCAGTTTTTGTTGAAGGTCGTATTCAAACAAGAAAATGGGTTGGGGATGATAAAATAGAAAGAACCACCACGGAGGTTGTTGCAATAAATGTTCAATTCCTTTCAAGACTAAAAGAAATACCCCCCTCTGAAGAAACATCTGAATCAGCAGAGGCACATGAACAACCAACTCCAGAAGCAAATTCTAATAAAAATGTTCCATTTTAATAAAAACAGGCGACAGGTGTTCCGGTGCTCCGGTGCCTGGTGCTCTGGTGCTCTGGTGCTCTTATGAGAGGAGATATGGAAAAAAAGGTGAATAGAAGAAGATTTTTTACAGTCAGATCTTCTTTTTGTACATTTTGTAAAGATAATACAAAAGATATAGACTATAAAGATTCGGGAAAGCTTGCAAAATATATTACAGAGAGAGGGAAGATGATTCCGTCTCGCATAACAGGCACCTGTGCGTGGCATCAAAGGTCACTTGCCAGAGCAGTCAAACGGGCCCGTTACCTTGCTCTTTTACCAACAGGTTCTGTGGCTTAGGAGTGAAATTCCGACATAAGAATTATAAGGATTAAACAAGTATTTAATTCCCCTTTCGTAAAGGGGTGCCTGCGTTAGCAGGTGGGGTATTGGGTTATAAGGTAGCATTGAATACCCCGTCAACTTCGTTGCCACCCCTTTTAAGAAAAAGGGGAATGAGTTCGTATTTCATCCTTATGTTGGAATTTCAGTTAAATTATGAAAATTATTTTTAGAAAAGATGTTGAAAATATTGGTAAAATTGGAAATATTCAGGATGTAAAAGACGGCTATGCAAGGAATTATCTTATCCCAAGAGGGTTAGCAGTTGAATATTCTAAAAAAATTGCACAACAAATAGAAAATGAAAAAAAACATCAGGAAGCTCTGCAAGTTAAAATAAGACAGGATATGGAACAGGTTGCAAAAAATATTTCTAATACCTCTGTAACAATTCGTATGAAAGCAGGAGAAGAAGATAAAATCTTTGGCACTGTAACATCCTCTGATATAGTAAATGCCTTAAAAGAGCAGGGTATTTCTATTGATAAAAGGAATGTTCACATAACAGAAGAGATAAAAACATTAGGGGTTTATACTGTCCAGGTTCATCCTTACAAAGATATAATTGCAAGTCTTAAGGTTTGGGTTATTAAAGAGTGAAATGGAAAGACTTCCTCCACAAAATTGTGAAGCAGAAATGGCTGTTCTTGGAAGCATGATACTTGAAATAGAAGTAGCAGAAGAAGTATTCTCTACTCTTACGGCGGATGATTTTTATAAAGAATCACATGCAAAAATATTTAATGCTTTAAAAAAACTTCATCAACAGAACCAACCCCTGGATAGTCTTACACTTATAGAGCAACTTAAAAAAGATAATGTACTTGATACAGTGGGTGGTCCTACTGCTATTACAAGTATTGCCTTGTCTGTTCCAACTGCTGCTAACTGTAATTATTATGCACAGATTGTAAAAGAAAAAGCCACTCTTAGAAAACTTATCCACTATTGCTCTGAGATTGCAACATCCTCATATGAACAGAATGTGTCTGCTGAAGATATGCTTGATATAGCAGAAAGCAGGATATATTCTATTTCCACAGATAGATATACTCAAAAAGAGTTTCCCATCTCTGAGGTATTGCATGAAACTGTTGCAATGATAGATTCGGTTTCACAGGGAAATAAAGAACCCGGGGTTGTTTTAACTGGTTTTTATGAACTTGATGGACTGACAAGGGGGCTGCAACCGGGTGAGTTAACATTGCTTGCTGCAAGACCCAGCATCGGTAAAACTTCGTTTATGTGTTGTGTTGCAGAAAATGCTGCCTCAAATAATATTCCTGTTGCTATATTCAGCCTTGAGATGTCTAAAATGGAGCTTACCTTCCGTATGCTTTGTTCCTGCGCAAGGGTGAACAGTCATAATATAAGACAGGGGAGAATAGCCAATCAATGGGCAGATATACAAATTGCAGCCGGTAAATTGAATGAACTTAAAATATATATTAATGAAAGTGCTGTCTTAACTCCTGTGCAACTACGGGCTGCTACACGAAGGCTAAAACGGAAATATGATATCGGTCTTATTGCGATAGATTATCTGCAACTTATGACACATGGCGAAAGAAGGTTTGAAAACAGACAACAGGAGGTTTCTGACATATCAAGAGCATTAAAATCAATGGCGAAAGAATTGAAAATACCTGTTCTTGCATTATGCCAGTTATCAAGAGAGCCGGAGCGAAGAGACAGAAAAAACAGCGAACCCCGTCTTTCAGATTTAAGAGAGAGTGGTTCCCTTGAGCAGGATGCCGATGTGGTTTTTATGTTGTGGAGAGATACTGAACAGGATGAAGAAGATAGTTTTTCACAAGGCGATGCTTCTAAGAAACAGGGTCATACTGTCAAACTTAAGGTTGCAAAACAAAGAAATGGTCCTACAGGCGCCATAGACCTTGTATTTCTTAAGGAATACACAAGATTTGGGAATAAAAGCCCAATAGAAGATGGATACTAAAGCCGTTGCCTGTTGTCAGTTGTCTATCTCCCGTATTCTGTTCCAGCCTGCGGCAGACAGGGTTCAAGGTATCAGAACATAGGTAACGGGCAACTGGTGCTCTGGTGCTCTGGTGCTCTGGTGCTCTGGTGCTCTGGTGCTCTGGTGTTACGGTGAGCGATATACTAACGACAGAATACGGTCTACGGTTTACGGATAAATAAAGGGGAATAAATATGCGGATATACAGGATGATAGTATATATATTTTTAGTTTGCTTTATTTTTTCCAGTACTTCTATAACAAGGTCTTTACTGGCTCAACAGAAAGAGGAAAAAGCAGAATGGGAGCAGGAACAAGAAGATATTTTCCCCGATAAAGAGGTTGGGATAAATTTTGAAAAAGCGGTTGCTATCCCAACCCGTACAGTAAGGGAACTTGAAATAAAAGGGAATAGGAATGTAAGTACAGATGTTATTTTATCAAAGATAAAATTGCAAGCAGGCCGGAGCTTTTCACAGGATGTTTTAAGTGAGGATATAAGAAGGCTTTATGCCACTGGCTTCTTCTCAGATATAAGTGTTAATGTAGAAGATGTTGAAGATGATATTAAAATAATTTTTATAGTAGTTGAAAAAGCAGTCATATCTTCTATTGAGTTTGAGGGCAATAAAAATATAAGGTCCAGGCTTTTAACAGCAACAATAGAAAGCAAGATTATAGAAATACTTGATCCTGGAAAGGTGCGGCGGGATAGTCTAAAGATAAAAAAACTTTATATTGATAAAGGATGGGCCGATGTAGATGTTACATATTACATACAGATGCAGGATGAAGAACAAAGGGCGTCTGTAAAGTTTATAATAAATGAAGGGCAGAGGGTACGAATAAAAGATATTAAGGTAGAAGGCAACTTCGCATTTCCCGATAGAAGAATATTAAGGATTATAAAAACCAGAAGACGCACTCTTTTCTCATCCGGTTTTATAAAAAGGGATGTTCTTAGAGAAGATGTTAACAGAATCCAGTCTTTTTATCGTTCGCAGGGATTTTTGGATGTAAAAGTAGATTCTAAAATAGAACAGAAGGACAACCTCCTTTATCTTACAATAATTATTGATGAAGGTGAAAAGTATATTATCGGGGATATCACGGTATCGGGCAATGAAATTGTCACAGAAGATGAACTTATTTCAAGGCTTAATATGAAAACAGGAACTATATTCAGTGAAGAGGGGCTGGATGCAGATATCAGAAATATACAGTCATATTATTTTGAACGCGGATATATCTCAGCAAGGATAAGGGCAAAAACCGCATTCAATAGAAAAACCCAGAGAATGGATATCGGATATGTTATTGCAGAAGGTGATGTGTATAGGGTAAGGCTCATAGATATAAAAGGGAATGTAAAAACAAAAGATGAGGTTATAAGAAGAGAACTGAAGATATACCCGGGCGATATTTTTGACGGTGAAAAATTAAAAAAAAGCAAGGAAAGACTTCATAACCTCGGCTATTTTGAAGAGATAAGTTATCAGATATTAGATATAGATATTCCGGACCAGAAGGACCTTGTGGTCCGGGTAAAAGAGACAAAGACAGGTGAATTTGCAATTGGCGCAGGATATAGCACCGTTGATGGATTATTAGGATTTGCAAGCATCACACAAAGGAACTTTGACCTTCTAAACTGGCCCACATTTACCGGCGGAGGACAGATATTAAAACTCTATCTTGACATTGCAGAAACCCGTCAGAACTATGAACTCAATTTCACAGAACCATGGTTTTTGGGTGAGCCCCTTCTTTTTGGTTTTGACATTTATGACAGAACACGTGGAAGAGGAAGAAGGGCAGGTCGTGGTTTTGAAGAAAGAAGAACAGGCGGTGCTTTAAGATTAGGGCAAGAGTTTTTAGAATATACAAGGTGGGATACCACATATCGTTTAGAAGAGGTTGAAATATCAAATATTGTCGGGCTTGCATCTCAGGCGCTAAAAGATGAAGAGGGAACATATCTTATAAGCGGTCCTGAATTAAAACTGAGCCGGGATACAAGGGATAATATCTTTAACCCAACAAAGGGTTATACTACATTTGTTTCTACAAGAGTAGCCGGAGGGCCTTTTGGGGGTGATAAAGATTATACAATCTATCAGGCCGGTTATGATATATTTTATTCATTATACCCTAAATGGGTTTTAAAACTTTCAACAAGGGGTGGATATGCCCAGGCCTTTGGTGATACACGAAATGTGCCTATATATGACAGATTCTATGCAGGAGGAGGAACTACCATAAGGGGTTATAGAGAAAGGGCAGTAGGTCCTCAGGATATTCTTTCAGGAGATATGATAGGTGGAGATGTTTTATGGCTTGGAAACATAGAGATAAATTTCCCTCTTTTTGGAGAGCACTTCAGAGGTGCAGCATTCTATGATGCAGGTTATGTATGGGCAAAGCCGGGCGATGTAGATTTTGGTGATATTGTTTCAGGCGTAGGCGTCGGTATAAGAGTAAAAACTCCTATAGGTCCTGTAAATTTAGATATTGGTTTTCCGCTGGATACTATACGGGGGGAGGAAAAAAAGCCCCAGTATTATTTTAGTATGGCACATAGATTTTAAAAACAAGGTGACTGGTAACCGGTAACTGGTGGCAGGAAATTATGACGCAGTTAGAGATAGCAAGAAAAGGTAAAATAAGTTCAATAATGCAAAGGGTTGCAAAAATTGAAAAAACAGACCCTGAAATATTAAGGAAAAAAATTGCAGAAGGCAGGGTTATTTTGCTTTCAAATACAAATAAAAACATTGAAAAACCCTGTGCAATAGGCGAAGGATTAAGGACAAAGGTTAATGCCAATATCGGAACATCCACAGATGTTGTGGATATAAAATATGAGGCTAAAAAACTTAAAATCTGTATATCAGCGGGTGCTGATGCTGTTATGGATTTAAGCACAGGCGGGGATTTAACAAAGATAAGAAAAGATATATTAAGAAATTGTAAGGTTCCGCTTGGAACTGTTCCAATGTATGAGGCCGCTGTTATTGCTGCAAGCAGAAGAGGCGGCCTTAAAACAATGACAGAAGATGACCTGTTCAATGCAATTGAAAAACAGGCACAAGAGGGTGTGGATTTTCAGACTGTCCACTGTGGCATAACATTAGAGTCTGTAGAAAGGATAAAAAAACAAGGCAGGATACTTGATGTGGTAAGCAGAGGTGGTGCACTTCTTATTGAATGGATGATATATAATAAAAGAGAAAATCCGCTTTATGAAAAATTTGATAAGATTATTGATATTGCAAGAAAACATGATATTGTCCTGTCATTAGGAGACGGATTAAGACCCGGTTGTGTTGCAGATGCAAGTGACAGGGGACAGTTTCAGGAGTTGATTATATTGGGCGAATTATGTAAAAAAGCGCAAAGCGCAGGTGTTCAGGTTATGGTTGAAGGGCCCGGTCATATGCCGATTGACCAGATTGTGCCGAATGTTATTCTTCAGAAAAAACTGTGCCAGGGCGCTCCGTTTTATGTGCTTGGGCCACTTGTTACAGATATTGCTCCTGGTTATGACCATATTACATCTGCGATAGGTGGTGCGGTTGCGGCATCAGCAGGAGCAGATTTCTTGTGTTATGTTACACCATCGGAACATTTAAGACTTCCCTCTCTTGAAGATGTCCAAGAAGGAATAATTGCAGCAAGAATTGCAGCACACTGTGCCGATATAGCAAAGAATATACCCGGTGCAATAGAATGGGATAAAAAAATTTCCATTGCAAGAAAAAAAAGAGACTGGAAAAAACAGATGGAATTGGCTATAGACCCTGTAAAACCATTTAAGATTCGTAAAAGTTCTCGTCCTATTTTTTCAGATGTATGCACTATGTGTGGTAAGTATTGTGCGATAAAATTGGTAGAGGAATATTTTAAATGAAACTTCTTGTTGTTGGTTCAGTAGGTCTTGATACCGTAAAGACACCGAAGGGTGAGGTAAAAGAGGTATTGGGCGGTTCTGCATCATATTTTTCTGTTGCTGCAAGTTTTTTTACACCTGTTAATCTTGTTGCAGTTGTCGGGACAGACTTCCCGAAGGAATATGTCCATCTTTTCTTATCAAGGAAGATAAATACAGACGGGCTTAAGACCGGTAATGGAAAAACATTCAGATGGAAAGGAGCATATGCATATGACCTGAACGAGGCTCGCACCATATGGACACACCTTAATGTATTTAAAGACTTTAATCCAACCCTTCCTCAAGATTACAGGCACAGTCAGTATATATTTCTTGCCAATATAGACCCAGAATTGCAGAGAAACATATTAAAACAGATCCATTCTCCTAAGGTTACTGCCTGCGATACAATGAATTACTGGATAGAAAACAAAAAAGCACAACTGTTGAAACTTCTAAAGGATGTTAATCTTTTTATACTTAATGATGTAGAAGCAAGAAAACTTACACAGGAACCCAATCTGATGAAGGCCGCAAGAGCAATTAAAAGACTTGGACCACAGATTATCGTAATAAAAAAGGGTGAACATGGTGCAATGATGTTAATAAAGAGTGATTTTTTTTCCATCCCCGCATATCCATTGGAGGAACTGTTTGACCCAACAGGCGCAGGAGATAGTTTTGCGGGCGGGATGATAGGGTATCTTACAAAGCAAGATAAAATGGACGAAGCAACACTTAAACATTCTGTGGTGTATGGGACCGTGCTTGCATCGTTTTGTGTGGAGGATTTCAGTTTAAACAGGTTAAAACAGTTAAACCTGTCTTCTATAAAAAAAAGATACAGAGAATTTGAGTTTCTAACACATTTTTAAGATAACGAAGAAGAGCATTCCCTGTTCCTGATTTTTCATAAAGACAAGTTTTAAGGGGAATAACACAAGCGGATGGTTATGCTCACAGGTGATTCTGATAAATGAGGCAGATTATTATAATTTCTTTTAATACATTTTTAGAAATTATCCGTCAGGGATTTTTTTCAATAATACTGTTTGTGTTTCTGGGACTTATCGCTGCAAGCCCTGCCTTTACAATGTTCACACTTGCAGAAAGTGGAAAGATGGTTATGGACACAGGTCTTGCCTCTATCCTTCTCTGTTCTCTTCTAATAAGCGGCTTTTCATCCTCCTCCTCTATATCATCCGAAATTGAAGGTAGGACCGCCCAGACAGTTCTTTCAAAACCCATTACGAGAGCGGGGTTTATTATAGGCAAATCTATAGGTTTATTGTTTTCAGTACTTCTTTCAGTTTATATATTAAGCATAGTGCTTATTGTGACAGTAAGAGCAGGGGTTCTTGATGCTGCATGGCAAAGGCTTGATACGACAAGTATGTTTGTTAAACTGTTCGGTCTTTTTCTCTCATTTTTATTTGCCTGTTTTGTCAACTATTTTTATGATAAGCCTTTTAGGTCCTGCCTTATACTTTCTCTTGCATTTTTTTATACAATGGGTATAATATTTTTGTTGTTTATAGGGCCTGATTGGAACCTGGCATTTGCTCGTAACCTGAACTTAGAACTTGTCAAAGCCTGTGCTCTTATTGCCTTATCCAGCCTTATTATATCGTCAGTATGCCTTGCACTTTCTACAAGATTGAATCTTGTTTTAACAATATTGATATCTGTTTCTATATTTATAACAGGACTCGTATCTGATTTTATATTGGGAGAATTCGCAAGCGCACCTATTTTTACATTCTTTTATGCTATAATTCCAAATTTCCAGATTTTCTGGATGGCAGATGCATTGATATTTGAAAAGACAATTCCAACCATCTATATCTTTAATGCATTTTTATATACAGTGCTATATGTATGTGCCGCTATAATTATTGGAATATTGCTTTTTGAAGAAAGGGAAGTGTAGGCAATGCAAACATTAGATATCAAGGTTCAGAATAGAGATACAGTTGAAAAAGGGATATATTTGTGCAGAACCGGTTTAAAGGTTTCAATCTCTGGGCTTATTCTGCAGTCTATTGCCGCAATATCTGTTCTTATTCTTTCTGCAACAAATCTCTCTGTTCTTCAAAAAGGGCTTGCCTTATATCTTGTTTCTGGTATGCCTGTTTGGCTCATTGTTATTTTACATATTCATCAGCAAAAACTTGCACTGCTTGAACAGATTGAAGAAGAGGAACTTAAAAGCAGATATGAAGATAAGTCAAAAATTTTTGAACAGATCTCATCAGTCTACAGTGCAAAAGAGAGATTAAAACAGGTTGAAAAGTGGGTTGTCCCTGTATTTTCAATACTGATAGCGACCTTTAGCCTGTATCTTTCTTTTATATATTTCAATGTTTTAACAGATCCTGCTTTTATTATCAAAAATCCGGCTCTTTCAGCAGCATTTCTTTTCCCCTTAAGTTTCTTTCTTTTTTTACTTGGTAAGTTTTCGGCATGTTTAAGCGAAAGTTTATTATGCAAGCCCCTGCGGGCCGGTTCTTCTGTTATGCTTGCAGGTGCTCTTTTATGTTTTGTATCAGGTATTTCATCTTCGCTTTTCCATTTTGGTTTTCAGGTGCAAGAGAAAGTTTTTTCTTTTTTAATATTTATACTGCTTGCTGTTCTTGGAGCAGAGAAACTGGTCTGTTTTATACTTGAGATTTACAGGCCAAAGACTGAAGCATCTAAATATTTTTTATATGAAAGCAGAATACTGTGTCTTCTTGTAAAGCCAAAGAATATAACCGGTGCAATACTGGAGTCACTTAATTATCAGTTTGGGTTTAAGGTCTCACAGGTATGGCTTTTCAGTTTTTTTGAGAAGATTCTCGCTCCTCTTATACTTTTTCAGGCAGGGGCTTTTCTTTTACTTACCGTTGTGGTAACTGTGGGTCCGGGAGAAAGAGCCATTGTAGAACGTTTCGGAAAACCAAGAAAATATGGCGAGGTCCTTTTACCGGGGATTCATTTTAAGTGGCCTTTTCCTATTGAAAAGGTCTATACATATCCTTTTGATAAGGTGCAGGTTATGTGGTTGGGCTGTGAAGATGAGGAACATGAAAAAGCCAGAGGGGCATATCTGTGGACCAAAGCACACTATGAAATGGAACATTCATTTCTTGTCGCAGGAAAGACGCAGGAAGAAGACATGGCTGTTGCAAACATTATCTGTATGGATATTCAGGTCCAATATAAAATTAGAGATGTCCATTTGTATGCATACAGCACCTCAAATCCAGTTGCGGTTTTAAGAAACATTGCATACAGGAATGCCGTAAGAAAGTCTGCAAGTCTTGATATTATAGACGCTATGACAAGTGGAAGAATGGAATTTGCAAGAGGCTTAAAACATTCAATTCAGGACTTTGCTGACAGATATAACTTAGGGATACAGATTGTAAATGTTTTGCCTGCGAGCATGCATCCGCCTGTACATGTTGTCGATGCATATCAAGGTGTAATAGCGTCAATGGAACAGAAAGAAACATCCATTCTTAGGGCGAAGGGCTACAGAGCGGCGCTACTTCCTATTGCAAGTGCAAATGCTGCCTCTCTTATCTATCAATCAGAAAGTTATGCCGCAAGGACAGTTCTTCTTGCTTCTTCTGATGCTGAGAGATTTTCACAGCGGTTATTATCAGAAAGGGTTGTTCCATTATACTACAGGATGAAATTGTATCTTGATAGTTTAAAAATAGCGCTCTCGCCTACCAGAAAATACATACTTCCATCTGGTGTATCTGCTGGCAGGATAACAGTTATAAATTTGGAAGAAAAAGTTACGCCTGAGATGCTTTTTATGGAAAAGGAGGAAAACAAACGATGAAATCTATTTTTTCAATAATGGTTGCCGCAATAGTCGGCATCATACTTTTACTTACCGCAATTACATTTCAGGTAAGATTTGGAGAGGTTGCGGTTGTAACAACATTTGATAAACCAACAAGAAGTATCACAGAAGCCGGGCTTTATTTTAAGTTTCCTTTCCCTGTGCAAAAGGTTCGTAAGTTTGATGCAAGGTTGCAGGTTTTTGACGGACGAATTGAAGAGACATTTACAAAGGATGCAAAAAATATAATTGTGCTTGGGACTGTAGCTTGGAGAATAAAAGATCCTTTAAAATTTCTTACCAGTCTTGGGAATTTTTATGAAGCACAAAAAAATCTTGAAGGGCTGGTAAGAAGTTATCAGAATGCTGTTATAGGAACATACCCCTTAAGCAGTTTTATTTCTACTGATAGGGAAAAAATGAAATTTGACCAGATAGAAGAAGATATTTTAAGACCTGTTGCAAAAGAGTCATATGAAAGATATGGTATAGAGATTGCTTTTTTCAAGATAAAAAGACTTCTTCTTCCAGAAGCTGTAACTGAAAAGGTATTTGAGAGAATGAGGGAAGAAAGAAAAAGGCTCTCAAAAAAATACAGAGCAGAAGGAGAGGCCGAAGCCATACGAATAAGAGCAATGGCAGACTCTGAAAAAGAAAAGATTATTGTACGGGCAGAATCGCAAGGTAGGATAATAAAAGGACAGGCAGATGCAGAAGCTGCAAAGTATTATGAAGTATTTAAGGAAAACGAAGAATTTGCAATATTTTTAAAAAAACTTGAAGCATTAGAAGAGACGCTGAAACAGAAATCTACGGTTATTCTTGATACAAGAACCCCCCCTTTTGATTTATTAGAAGGAGAAAAAGATAGTAGATAGTAGGTAGTAGGTAGGGGGCTCCATTTCCTCTCTACTATCTCCTTGTTATTTAGTGTTCGTATTTCTTTATAAAAGATGTGGATATGGAAAAGAAAGAAGAACAACTTAAAAATGGTCAACAGACACCTATGGGCGCACTATCGGAAGCACTGAGTGTAAGTTTCAAGCTGCTTCAGATTCTTATGGGATTGGCTCTTTTGATTTTCTTCTTATCCTCAATATTTACAGTAGAACAGTATGAGTCTGCGATAGTTTTAAGGTTCGGGAAGATTAGAGGGCTACCAGCAGAAAGGGTATTATCCCCAGGCCTTCACTGGGCTTTTCCATATCTGGTAGATGAGGTTGTTAAAGTTCCAACAGGACGTGTCCATACACTTCAGATAAACTGCTTCTGGGACAGAACAGGTAGAGAACAGGCTCGTTCTACACTTAAACCGGATATTGATGGATATGTTCTAACAGCAGATACAAATATTATTAATATAAATCTTACTGCAAGATATAAGATATCAGACCCTATCGCATATTTAGAAATTGCAAATCCTGAATATGTGTTATCCCGTATTATTGAGTCTGAAGCCGTAAAAGTATATGCGAGTCTGGCTGTAGATATTGCTATGTTTGAAAGACACAAGGCTGTAGAACTTATAAGGAAAAATGTTCAGGGCCAATTGGAAAAAATCAATTCCGGAATAATCATAGAAAGAATTGACCTTGAAGACATATCTCCTCCTTTCTTTGTGAAGAGAGATTTTGAAGAGGTTATCAGGGCAGGACAGGAAAGGGGACGAAAAATCAATGAGGCACTCGGATATTATAGCAAAACATTGGAACAGGCAAGAGGGGTCGCCACATCTGTTCTTGAAGATGCAAGGATATACAGCAACAGAACAATTGAGGAAGCAAGAGCCGATGCATCTTATTTTAAGAGCCTGTTTTCACAATATAAGGAAAATCCAAAAATTGTAAAAAATTTTTTATGGCAGAGTACAATAAAACGGGTTTTAGCAAAAACAGAGGATAAATATATAATAAAGAGAACAAGCCCCTCTGACCAGATAAGAATATTGATAGGAAGAGAAAGTAGGTAGGAGGTAGTAGATAGTAGATAGTAGATAGGAGGTAGTAGGTAGGAGGTGGGAGGTGGGAACCAATAACCAAACTCCAAGCACCAAACAATAACCAATGTTCAAGACCAAAACATGTGAAAAGCTGTCGTTTGGAATATTTGGGATTTGAAATTTTATTTTAGATTTTTCCCCTATCTACTATCTACTATCTACTATCTACTATCTCCTTAAATATTATGCATACATATAAACCTTCTATATCTTGTTCTCCTGAACGTAATGTTCAGATGAATATTGTATGGATTGAGATTGCCCTTACATTGATAGGGGGGGTTCTGATACTTAATTCATATCTTGCACAACAATTTCTTACATCAGGACAAACAGCAGCAGATGCATCCGCACTTGTGGGAAGTCTACTTCTTTCAATTCCTATATTCTACAATGTGATAAAAGATATATTGTCTGCAAGGATGCGTATGTCTGAACTTGTCGCACTTGCAATATTAGGGTGTTTTGCCATCGGGGATTTTAGAACGGCCGGAACAGTCGCTTTTCTTCTTCTTTTTTCGGAGTTGATTCTTACAAGAACAGCCACAGGCGCAAGAGCCTCTATAGAAAAACTCATGCATCTTACTCCTTCAATTGCACATCTTATAAAAGAGGAAAAAGAAGAAGATGTTCCCTCATCAACACTTAAACCCTCAGATATAATAAGGGTAAGGGTTGGCGAATCAATACCTGCTGATGGGAAGGTTGTTTCGGGCTATTCAAGTGTGCAGGAGGCATCTGTAACAGGGGAGGCTATCCCGTCTGATAAGAATATCGGCGATAATGTATTTGCAGGGACAATAAATCTCAATGGAGTTATTGATGTGTCTATTACAAAGGTAGGCATGGATACAACGCTTGGGAAAATACAAAAACTTATCACAGATGCTGAAAGAACAAAAACCCCTTTTATGAGAATTATTGATAAATATTCGGTTTGGTATGTTCCGACCATTCTTATGATTGCCGGCTTCATATTGTTTTTTACAAAAGATATAACAAGGGCAATTTCGGCAATCATTGTTGCCTGTCCGTGTGCCTTGATACTTGCAACCCCTACTGCACTTGTTGCTGCACTTTCTGCCGCAGCAAGACTTGGTATACTTATAAAAGATGTGAATATATTAGAATCTTCGGCAGATATATCTTGTGTTGTTTTTGATAAGACAGGGACACTGACAACTGCTGATATAACAGTTTCAAAAATAAAGACAAAAAATATATCTGAGGATGAACTTCTTAAATATGTCTATTCTGTAGAAAGGCACAGCAATCACCCTGTTGCAAAAGCGATAACCGATTTTGCGAAACAAAAGGAAATATCATTTTTAGATACGAAAAATATCATTGAAACAGCAGGCAAAGGTATAAGTGCCATTATTGAGGATAAGACAATAAAAATAGGAAAACACAGATGGCTTGAAACAGAAGCAGTTAAAGAACTTGAAAAAGAAGAAGAAGAAGCGGGGCTTTATGTTTCTATAGACAATAGATTTTCAGGCGTAATATATATTGAGGATAAAACAAGGGATGATGCAAAAAATGCAACACAGCATCTAAAATCAATTGGATGCAAACACATATTTATGCTTACAGGAGATAAGTGGAACAGGGCAAAAAAGGTTGCAGATGAATTGGGATGCACAAATGTTGAAGCAGAGTGCCTGCCTGATCGTAAATTGAGTATTGTTAATCTACTGAAACAAAAATACAATGTTGCAGTTGTAGGCGACGGCATCAATGATGCTCCTGCACTTGCAGCAGGTAACATAGGAATTGCCATGGGAGCAGCAGGAAATGACCTTGCGATAGATAGTGCAAACATTGCGCTTATGAATAATGATCTTGGAAGAATCCCTGACATTGTGATTCTTTCAAGAAAGTCAAAAAATGTAATAAATCAGAATCTTCTGTTTGGGGCTTTGTTTGTTGTAACAGGGCTTCTGCTTTCAGGGTTAGGAATTCTTGGTCCTGTTTTTGCAGCAATTCTTCATACAGTTGGTTCAATTATTGTAGTATTTAACAGTGCAAGACTAATAAAGTTTGGAGACACAGGAATTTGACAACCGAAAAAACAGATCTTCCTGTCAGTAGACAAGTCCAACAGAATGGCACAGTTATTGATGTTATCGGATTAACAAAGACCTTCAAAGACTTCTGGCGCAGAGAA
Source organism: bacterium Unc6 (assembly GCA_013626165.1). NCBI lineage: Bacteria > Pseudomonadati > Candidatus Omnitrophota > Candidatus Velesiimonas > Candidatus Velesiimonas alkalicola. Next base: position 35,819 of record NDHX01000007.1, on the reverse strand, counting down.
AGGGTTGCCGCTGTCCGGGATGTTTCATTTAATGTCCAAAAAGGAGAAGTTTTTGGACTTCTTGGTCCAAACGGTTCAGGTAAGACAACAATTATACACTGCATACAGGGGCTTCTGTTTCCGACCGGGGGAAGAATTTCCATCTTGGGATATCATCCCAGGGATATAAGAATAAGGCACCGGATAGGATATCAACCCGAAGAATCATATCTTTACAAATATTTAAACACAGAAGAAACACTTGATTTTTATGGGAAACTTTTTGGCATCCCATCATATGAACGAAAAAAAAGAATAGAATATCTTATAGACCTTGTGGGACTGAGGGCAGCGAAAAAAAGACCGTTGGGCGAGTATTCAAAAGGTATGGCAAGAAGACTGTGTTTGGCACAGGCACTTATAAATGACCCGGAACTTGTTATACTTGATGAACCAACCGCCGGTATGGACCCTCTGGGAACCCATCAGATAAAAGATTTGATAAAAGAGTTTCGTTCCAGAGGAAAGACAGTTTTCCTTTCAAGTCATCTTCTTGCAGATGTAGAGGATGTGTGTGACAGGATTGCCATTCTTTTTAATGGGTCGGTTTGTGCCACAGGTTCTATACAGGAACTTCTTAAAGACTCTTCAAAAATACAGATTCAAACGGGTTTATTATCTTCTCAAACTTTGGATAAAATAAAAGAATTAGTTTTATCTCAGAACCCCGACCTTCAATTTCTTGTTACACAACCGAGAGAGACATTAGAGGCGTTTTTCTTAAAAATAATACCTAAGTTATGAAGATAGGAATAATTGGACCGGGTGCGATAGGTTGCCTTTTTGCCGGATTTCTTTCAAGAGCAGGACAGGATGTCTGGCTGCTTGACCACAGGAAGGAAAGGGCGAAAGCTTTGTCCTCAGAATATATAAATATTGAAGGTATCGGGGGCTTAAAACAGGTGAAGGTCCATTCAACATCTGACCCCTCAAAGATAAAAGACCTTGAACTTGTCATTCTTGCTGTAAAATCATACAGCACAGAACAGGCTATAAGATATTGGTTGCCGTGTTTGGACTCTGCATTTGTTCTTACACTTCAGAATGGCATTGGCAATGCTGAAAGTATGAGCAGATTTATCAAAAAAGAAAGTCTGCTTGCAGGAACAACATCAGAGGGGTCTACTTTTCTTAAAAACGGTTGTATAAGGTATGCAGGCAAAGGCGAAACTATTTTCGGATATTTTTATAAACAAACAGGCAGTGCAGCCGGCGAGAGAATTAAAAAAATACTTAATGTTATAAAATCTGCTGGTTTTGATGCCAAAATTACAGGCAGGGTTTCTGATACACTGTGGACAAAGCTTGCGATAAATACAGGCATCAATGCATTAACAGCTATCTTGAAAGTTTCGAATGGAAAACTTCTTGAGTCAGAGTATTCATCAGATATTATGGATACTGCTGTCCAAGAAACAGTTTGTGTTGGAGATAAAATTGGTATAAAATTTTTATATCCTGATATGACAGAAAAAACACAAGACACAGCAAAACTTACATCACAGAACAGATCTTCAATGCTGCAGGATATTTTAGCAAAAAGAAAAACAGAGATTGATGCAATAAACGGTGCAGTTGTCCAAAATGCAGTACCATTTAATCTACCTACACCTGTAAATAAATTTTTATGGATGACGGTTAAGGCACTAGAACAAATGACAGAATACTCTACAACACCTTGAAACCTTATTTAAAGTGGGAAAGCATGAGACACTCATATTTTAATATAAATCAGGTTGCAGAAATTTTTAATACAGATGAAAAAACTATTCGGGATCTGGTCTGTAAAAAACTTTTACCCCGCAAGGTAGCAAAAGGTGATTACATTTTTGACAAACTTAAAATACAATCCATTATTTATAACACAAAAAAAATGAAAAATTCTGTTATGTTCACAGGTGAAGAAACTATTGAAGAGGTGCTGTCATCTTTAAAATATTCGGTAAAAAACAAAATGATGGATTTTATAAGATATTATGATTTTTATATTGTTTCAATAATAATTATTATGTTGGGATTTTGGGTTATTTTTAAAAGATAAGTTTATTCAGGCATTTAGTGGGGTCAACTCTATTTTCTCTAAAAAACCAATGTAGTATTATTAAAAAAAGAAAATAGAGTTGACCCCATATAGCCTTTTAATGGAGGGGAAAATGACTGTGCCTGCGCAAGAACTATGTGATGTTTTGCGCAAGTTAGGGTTATTAACAAAAAAGCAATCAGAAAAGGTGTTGCTTGGACATTCTGAAAAAGACAGTCCCATAGAAGAAGTGCTTGTTGAACTGGGTTTTCTTTCAAGAAAAGAAGTTCTGAAAGTAATATCGGCACATTTTGGGGCACAGACAATTTCTCTTCTTGATTTAAAAATACCTGCTGATGTTATAAGCATAATTACACCTCAGGTTGCCCATCGCTATCGCATTATACCGGTCCAGTTTGAAAATAATACTCTTACAGTTGCTACATTTGATCCTGATAATCTTGTAATGATAGATGAACTGAGGATGCTTTTAAAATGTAATGTAGAGGTTGTTCGGTCAACAGAAGATGATATGAAAACATGTCTTGGGGTATACTATCCAATGGTATCAGAGACAGTTGATACAATGATACAGGGGTTAACCGAACAGGAACTCGCATTAATAAAAGAAGAGGAAAAAACAGTTTCTGTTGAAGAAGAAGAAGCTCCTGTTATTAAACTTGTTTCACTTCTTATACATGAAGCATTCAGGACAAGAGCTTCTGATATTCATATAGAACCTCTTTCAAACAGGTTGCGTATCCGTTTCAGGATAGATGGTGTGTTACAGGAGATTCCGGCACCTCCCAGAAGGCTTCAGGCTTCTGTTTTGCAAAGGATTAAGCTTATGGCAGGTATGGATATTGCAGAAAGAAGGCTTCCACAGGACGGACGTATTATGATTGTATTTGCCGGAAGGCAGCTTGATCTTCGTGTGTCTGATATACCCGGTATCCATGGCGAAAGTATTGTTATGAGAATACTTGACAAAACCGGAATGATGAAAAGTCTTCCTGAACTTGGTTTTATGGAAGAAGACCTTGAAAAGTTTGTAAAAATTATAGAATCACCCAATGGTATACTTCTTGTAACAGGTCCTACGGGAAGTGGGAAAACAACCACTCTTTATGCCGCACTTTCAAGTATAAATAAGCCCAACAGAAAACTTATAACAGTAGAAGACCCTGTTGAATACCAGATAACAGGCATTAATCAGGTTCATGTAAAACCACAGATAGGGCTTACATTTGCAAGTGGACTTCGTGCTATGTTGCGTCAGGCGCCTGATGTCATTATGGTAGGAGAGATGCGTGATTATGAGACCGCTGGTGTTGGGATACAGGCTGCACTTACGGGGCATCTTGTATTTTCAACACTTCATACAAACGATGCGCCAAGTGCCATAACCCGTTTAATTGATATGGGTATAAAACCGTATCTTGTTGCTTCTGCTGTTCAGGCGGTCCTTGCACAAAGGCTTATCCGGACCATATGTGAAAAATGTAAAGAACCTTATGAACCAACAGACCAGGAACTTGCAGCCGCAGGCTGGAAAAGGTCTGATTTAGAAGGCAGGATAATTTATAAGGACAGGGGATGTAATGAGTGTTCACAAACAGGTTTCAGGGGAAGAAAAGGTATATATGAACTTCTGATAATGAATGATAAGATAAGAGAACTGATATTTGAAAGATCTCCGAGCAATGTTATAAAAATGAAGGCAAGAGAAGCAGGAATGAAAACACTCAGGGAAGATGGTTTTAGAAAGGTGCTTGTAGGGATAACAACCCTGCCAGAAGTTTTGCGTATAACACAGCAGGATATAGCGTAAAAATAGTAGGTAGTAGGTAGTAGGTAGTAAAGACAGGTGACTGGCGACTGGTGCTCTGGTGCTCTGGTGCTCTGGTGCTCTGGTGCTCTAAGGAGGTCTATGCCAGATATAAGTGAAATTCTTCAGATGTGTGTGGATATGGGTGCATCAGATATACATCTGATTGTGGACAGTCCGCCTACACTTCGTCTACATGGTATATTACATAGAGTCTCTGGCGCGTCGCTTACACCTGATGATACAGAAGAATTGATGAAATCTATAACAAGTCCGGAGCATCAGCAGAAACTTCATGAACAGGGAGGAATGGACTTTGGTTTTGCATTCGGGGATGTTGCAAGATTTCGTGTTTCAATACATAAACAAAAAGGAACAATTGGGGTTGCACTTCGTATGATTCCTAAAAAACTTCTTACCTTTGAGCAGATTGGAATTCCACCAGGTATAAAAGACATACTACATAAACCGAGGGGACTTATACTTGTAACAGGTCCTACGGGAAGTGGAAAAACAACAACCCTTGCAACGATGCTTGATTATATAAATGTTGAACGGGACTGTCATATCATTACAATTGAAGATCCGATAGAATATTACCATACGCATAAAAAAGGTCTTGTTACCCAGAGAGAACTCGGGGTAGATGTTCCGTCTTTCAAAGAGGGACTTGTAAGGGCGCTTCGTATGGATCCTGATGTAGTACTTGTTGGTGAAATGAGGGATCTTGCCACAATTGAAGCGGCTGTTATGGCAGCAGAGACAGGTCACCTTGTTATGGCAACACTTCATACTGTAAGTGCGGCACAGACAGTTGACCGTATTATAGATGTATTTCCTACACACCAGCAGGACCAGATAAGAACACAACTTTCAACCAGTATTCTTGCGATATTATGTCAACAGTTACTTCCCAAAGCAGATGGCAAAGGAAGGGTTGCAGCCTTTGAGATTATGATAACCACATCTTCAATACAGGCCTTGATAAGGGATAAAAAAACATATAGAATTACAAGTGATATACAGACTGGCGCAAAATATGGCATGCAGACCTTTGATGCACATCTTTTTGATTTATATGGAAGAGGTATTATTTCATATGGTGAGACAATAACAAAGTGTTTTGACACTGAGCAGATGCAGGCAAAGATAAAGGAAATATCGCAGAAAAAAAGTAGGTAGGAAATAGTAGATAGTAAATAGTAGTAGATAGTAGATAGTAGATAGTAGATAGAAGATAGAAGATAGAAGATTAAAGTTAAGGTGACTGGTAACTGGCAACAGATAACAGGTAAAAGCTGTCGTTTGTAAAGACGGGATACGAAATACAGGTGTCCTGGTGATAGGTGCTAGGTGATATATGGTTGAAGAAAGAAGAATATATAGACCGCTGGGGAGAATGCTAAAAGAGGCGGGACTTGTAACAGAGAAACAGCTGGAACAGGCGCTTGAAGAACAAAGAACATCCGGAAAGTTTCTTGGAAGAGTTCTTATTGAGTTGGGATTTGTTTCTGAAGAAGATGTGCTTCAGGCCCTTGGGTTTCAAGCGGGCATTGAAACAGTAGACCTTGATAATTTAGAAATTCAGAGAAATGTTATAGATAAGATTTCGGCATCTGTTGCAAAGATATATAACATTATTCCGGTAAGATTTGAAAACAATACCCTCGCCATTGCAATAGCAGATCCATTGAACATAAATATTATGGATGACCTTCAATTTATGTTGGATTGTAAGGTTAAAAGTGTGGTTGCTAAGGAAGATTCTATCATAAGAGCTTTACAAAAATATTATGGGACAGAGGTAGAATCAATGAGCGATCTTATTGCTACAATGGAACAGGAAATTCCTGAAGTAACCGCCGCCGCAGAAGAAGAACTGGATATCGCAAGCCTTCGGGAAATGGCTGCACAGGCACCGGTTGTTAAACTTGTAGCTCTGATATTATCACAATCTGTTAAAGACCATGCAAGTGACATACATTTTGAGCCCTTTGAGGACGAATTCAGGATAAGGTATCGTATAGATGGTGTTCTTTATGATATGGTTCCCCCTCCCAAGCGTCTTGCAATCCCCGTAACATGCCGTATAAAGGTTATGGCAGATATGGACATTGCAGAAAGAAGACTTCCTCAGGATGGTCATATGCCCCTGCGAATAGGGCAAAAAAATATAGACTTTCGTGTTTCTACGCTTCCGACAGTATTTGGTGAAAGTGTGGTTTTAAGAGTCCTTGATAAGACAGTTGTAAGTCTTGATCTTAATCAGATTGGGTTCCCGGCAGATGTTCTCTTAAAACTAAGACAGATAATAGCCAAGCCAAACGGGATTGTAATTGCTACAGGCCCAACAGGCTGTGGAAAAACTACAACACTTTATTCGTGTTTAAGAGAGGTCAACTCTGTTGAGGTAAAGATATTGACAACGGAGGACCCTGTTGAGTACGATATGCCCGGTATTATACAGGTTCAGATAAAACCAAAAATAAAACTTACATTTGCTTCCTGTTTAAGGTCATTTTTAAGGCAGGACCCTGATATTATAATGGTAGGAGAAATTCGTGATACCGAAACTGCACAGATTGCTATACAGGCCTCACTTACAGGACATCTTGTATTTTCAACACTTCATACGAACGATGCGCCGGGTACAATAACCCGTCTTATGGATATGGAAGTGGAGCCTTTCCTTATTACATCTTCTATTGAAGCAATATTTGCTCAGAGATTAGTGCGTAAAATATGTCAACATTGCAGGACAGAATATACGGCTGATGATTATGTATTAAAAGAACTTGGACTTACAAGAAAAAATATAGAGGGGAAAAAACTATACTATGGCACAGGATGTGAAAGATGCAATAATACCGGCTATCTTGGAAGAACTGCAATATGCGAACTTTTTATTGTAAATGATACAATCCGTGAACTTATTCTACAAAGGGTTTCAACATCTGAATTGCGAAAGGCTGCGCAAGCGTTTGGTATGCGCACCCTCAGAGAGGATGGCCTTATGAAAATATTTGATGGGACAACAACAGTAGAAGAGATTATAAGAGAAACACAACTAGCAGGATGATTAAATAATTGGTGATAGGCAACTGGTGCTCTGGTGCTCTGGTGCCTGGTGCTCTGTTGCCAGTTGCCTGAAACAAGGGGGTAGGTATGCCTACATTTACATATAAATCAGCAGACAGAGCTGGGAAGGCTGCACAAGGGACAATTGATGCGGATAATGTTGCACAGGCTATAAATAAATTAAGAGACAAAGGACTTTATACAACAACTATAAATAAGGTAAAGACAAAATGGTGGGCCGGGGGCAAGGGACTTGCAAACATTACGATTGGAGCAGGTGTTAAATCCAAGGAGGTTACACTTTTTACAAGACAGATGGCCACACTTCTTGATGCAGGGCTTCCCTTGGTTAGAAGTTTAAATGTTTTAAGGGACCAGTGCAATCCGGGCGGATTAAAAAATGTTCTTTCAGGACTTGTAGAAAAAGTTGAAACAGGAAGTACATTCTCTGAGGCTCTTACCTTTTATCCAAAGGTATTTCCTAGGCTGTATGTAAGTATGGTAAAAGCAGGCGAAGCTAGCGGTTCTCTTGAGGTTGTATTAGAAAGACTTGCTGAATTTGCAGAAAAGGCAGGGAAACTTATTGCAAAGGTTAAGTCCGCACTTATATATCCGGCAGCAGTTATATGTGTGGCTACTATTGTTGTTGGGTTTCTTGTAACTTTTATTGTTCCGCAATTTATGACAATATTTACAGAGATGGATGTTCAGATGCCCGGGATTACTCTGTTTTTAATGAGCATAAGTAATTTTGCAAGAGAGAGATGGTATTTTGCCATATGCGGAATTGTGGGGATGGTTATATTGCTTAAGGTTTTGGTAAAAATCCCTGTTATCAATTATTACATTGATATGTTAAAACTACACATTCCGATAATAGGTGTTCTTTTGCAAAAGATAGTGATTGCTCGTTTTGCAAGAACATTGGCGACACTTATTACAAGCGGTGTTCCAATACTTCAGGCACTTCAGATTGTCCGAAACACGGTTGCAAATGAGGTTGTAAGTAAAGGGCTTGGGGTTGTTCATGACAATATCCGTGAAGGCGAGACCATTGCCAGGCCACTGGCAAAGGTGAAAATTTTTCCGTTACTTGTTGTAAGTATGATAGAGGTCGGAGAAGAAACAGGTGCCCTTGATCAGATGCTCGGAAAAATTGCCGACAGTTACGAAGATGATGTTGATACTACTGTTGCCGGGCTTACATCTCTTCTTGAACCAATTCTAATTTTAGGTATGGGTGGCGTGGTTGGATTTATAGTTGTTGCAATGTTTATGCCACTTGTTCAGTTAATGGGTGCATTAGGTGGTGGATAAAACAAGGTGACTGGCGACAGGGCACCAGGGCACCAGAGCACCAGAGCACCAGGCACCAGAGCACCAGAGCACCAGTTGCCTGTCACTGCAACCGGGGGAAAAAATGGAACAGGAAAAACTACAGAAACTTATTGAACTTATGAATCAAAATAGCCTTATTGAATTGGAAATAGAATCAGAAGGTGAAAGGATAAGACTTAAAAAATCCGGGGAAGCTAAAACATTAGTATCAACTGGAATTTCTGCAAGGGCAGTTGAACAGCAGGTTTCGCAACAAAAGGAGGAACCGCCACAGAATCTTATACCTATAAAGGCTCCTATGGTAGGAACATTTTATAGGGCCCCTGCTCTTGATGCCGCTCCTTTTGTGGATATAAATGCTGATATATCTGTTGGTCAGGTTGTATGTGTTATAGAAGCAATGAAGGTTATGAATGAAATAAAATCTGAGACGAAAGGAAAAATAAAACAGATACTTGTTGAAAATGTTCAACCCGTAGAGTTTGGTCAGACATTATTTCTTGTAGAGACACCTTGAATGTTTAATAAAATTCTTATTGCAAACAGGGGTGAGGTCGCTGTAAGAATAATAAGAGCCTGCAAAGAATTAGGGATAAAGACGGTTGCGGTATACTCTGATGCAGATACAGAATCTTTACATGTAAGACTTGCGAATGAATCAGTGTGTATAGGTCCTGCTTCAAGTAAGTACAGTTATCTTAATATTGCTTCTATTATAAGTGCAGCAGAAATAACAGATGTGGATGCAATACATCCCGGTTATGGCTTTCTTGCGGAAAATGCACACTTTGCAGAAATATGCAACTCTTGCGGGATTGTGTTTATAGGGCCAACTGTTGAGAACATAAAAGTGATGGGTAACAAGATGCTTGCAAAAGAAACAATGCGCAGGGCAGGTATTCTTGTAATTCCCGGAAGTTCATGTATTGTAAAAGATAAAGACGAGGCACTGAAGGTTGCCCAGAGAATACGGTATCCTGTAATTATAAAAGCATCTGCCGGAGGCGGCGGAAGAGGAATGCGTGTTGCGCACAATGATGTCCGTTTAGTGAGTGCATTTATGACAGCGCAGGCAGAGGCAGAGGCCGCTTTCGGCGATCCATCGGTATATATTGAAAAGTATGTTGAGAAGCCCAGACATATTGAATTTCAGATACTTGCCGATAAATATGGGCACGTTGTCCATCTTGGAGAAAGAGATTGCACAGTACAGAGAAGATATCAGAAATTGTTAGAAGAATCACCTTCTCCTGCGATGGATCCAAAACTGAGAAAAAGAATGGGTGAAGCAGCAGTAAGAGGGGCAAAAATAGTTGGATATGTAAATGCTGGAACACTAGAATTTTTACTTGATATAAACGGCAATTTCTATTTTATGGAGATGAATACAAGACTTCAGGTTGAACATCCTGTGACAGAACTTATGACAGGGGTTGATATAGTGAAGGAACAAATACTTATTGCTTATGGTGAAAAATTGACAACAAGACAGGAGGATATAAAATTTCAGGGTTCTGCAATAGAATGCAGGATAAACGCAGAAGATCCTTCAAAAGATTTTATCCCCTGTCCGGGTAAGATACAAGAACTATATCTTCCGGGCGGACCACAGACAAGGGTTGATAGCCACATATATAGTGGTTATACAATTCCCTCATATTATGATTCACTTCTTGCAAAAATTATTGTCTACGGGAAAAACAGGCCAAATGCTATAAAGACAATGCACAGAGCACTTGATGAAACAATCATTACACCTATAAAAACAACAATCCCTTTTCATAAGATAATATTATCAAATCAGGCATTTGTGCGAGGCAGGATTGCCACAGACTTTGTTGAAAACCTGCTCAGCGAGTCGTCAGGTAGTTAGATTTTTTAGTGGGAAAGAAAATACAATGTATGAAGCAAAAAAATCTGATTATGGTGTGATAAGAATAAAAAGGCAGGCAATAGTCTCAGTTGCAGATATTGCTGCAAATTCTGTTGAAGGCGTCAAGAGAATACAGAAAGATTTTTTTGAAAAACTACTTAAATTTTTTAGTATATCTGGATTTAAAAGCGGCCTTCAGGTTCATTTTACAGAAAAACATACAAAGGTGTCCATCCAAATAGTTGCTAAATATGGTGCCAATTTGCCTGATATCGCACATAGAGTTCAGGAAAATGTCAAAAACGCAATTGAAAAGATGGCAAATCTTTCTTCAGTGGATGTAAATGTAGATATTGTGGAAGTGGAAAAAGAGGAGAAACAGTGAGACTTTTTAATCTTTTTGTAACAATGTTTTATACGATTATATTCTGGGCATTTGCAGTGTTTTTGATTGCATTTGCAATGCAATGGATTGATTCAGGGCAGTTATCTTCAATGCTTGCAGAGGTGGAGATTTCAAGACAATACAGGATTATAACAGGTAGCATAGGGATATTTATCATTATTATGGGTTTTCTTGTTCTTTCGCTTCTTTTACATAGGTTTCAAAAAGAAAAAACAATTGCCTTTAACAATCCTGATGGACAGGTAATAATATCACTAAAAGCGGTTGAGGGTTTTATCAAGGATATATCATCCCAGATTCCTGAAATAAAGGAAATTCGTTCGGATGTAATTGCAAGAAGAAAAAAAATAGAAATATCAAGCAATATTACCCTGTGGTCTGATGTAAATATTCCCGATGTTACAGAAAAAATACAGGGGCTTATTAAAGGCAAGGTTCAGGAAATGCTTGGTATTGAAGAGCCAGTTTTTGTATCCATCCATATTATGAAGATTGTAAAAAGAGAATCCCAGAAATTAAAACAGCAAACAGAGCCTCTGGCAGACTTTCGGGGGATTGAGTATAGATGAACAACAACCAACCCAAAATTTGTTGCAGTAAATAGACATTTATGGTATTTTATTGCTATGAAATATGAGGAGCTATTAAGATTGTTAAGCGGGGAATCTATTTTTTCATCATCTCTTATTTTAGCAGGGAAGGTATCGCCTGTTGTCGTTAGAAAACAATTGACAAGATGGGTGTCAAAAGGAAAATTAATCCAGTTGCGAAGAGGGATTTATGCAGTGGCACAACCATACAGGGAATTGCAACCCCATCCATTCATGGCTGCAAACAGAATAAAAAGCGGGTCTTATATAAGCTTGCAGTCTGCACTTTCGCACTATGGACTTATCCCTGAATATGTGCCGGTAATTACAAGTGTTAGTACTGGCAGGCCAGAAGAAATACACACCCCTTTTGGAACATTTCAATTCAAACACATCAAAAAAGAACTTTTCTGGGGCTATCAAGAGGTAGAGGTGTCAGGTGGTATAAAGGTTTTTATTGCATTACCTGAGAAAGGATTACTGGATTTGTTCTATTTAACCCCTCATTCTGATAAAGAAGGTTATCTTGAAGAATTGAGGCTTCAGAATTTAGAATCTATCAGTACAAAGGTTCTCGCCTCTTTTGCTCAACAATCAGGAATTCCAAAACTTATAAGAATAGTAAAAAAATATGAAAGAATATTTAGGGCAGATTATAAAAGAGCAGCCCAATATTCTGCTTAAACGGAGCGCTGTCATAGAGTATCTGCAGGCTCGTCTATTACAATCTTTACAGGATAGCAAAGCATTTTTGAGTTTGGCTTTTGTAGGTGGAACTGCCCTGAGGTTTTTGTATTCCCTACCAAGGTATTCTGAAGATTTGGATTTTTCACTCGTATTGCCTGAAAAGATTGATTTTAATAAATTCTTGTATCGTATTAGAAAAGATTTTGAAGCGGAAAATTATAAAATTTTTATCAAGACAAAACAAGAAAAACCGGTTATAAGTGCATTTATCCGTTTTCAGGGACTTTTGTATGAACTTAATCTTTCTCCTCTCAGGGATGAGGTTTTGTCTGTTAAGATTGAAATAGATATCAATCCACCAGAAGGCGGGACAACTACCACTACCCTCTTCAGGCGGTATGTTATGCTAAATGTTTTGCATTATGATAAGTCTTCGCTTTTTGCTGGCAAGCTGCATGCAATTCTTGCTAGAAAATATACAAAGGGTAGAGATATATTTGATTTGGTATGGATGTTTGCAGACTCATCATGGACTGTTCCGAATTTTGTTTTGTTAAATAATGCCTTACAGCAAACAAAGTGGAAAGGGCAAAAAATAAACAACAAAAACTGGAAAAGCATTTTATTAAAGCACATTAAAAATATAAACTGGAAAGTGGTTGTTAATGATGCAGCACCATTTCTTGAAAGGGAAGGGGACAGGAAGATTTTGACCCGGAAGAACTTTCTCTCACTTACCTCGTAGGTTTAACCTACGAGGTTGGTAGGGTAGATACTTTCCTGTCTTCAATTTTTAGCCTTCCAGCGCAGAATAGTTTTATTACCTTTGGATATATCCGGTGTTCAGTCTTATGTATTCTTTCTGAAAGGGTTTGGATTGTATCATTCTCATAAACAGGAACAGATTCCTGAAGTATTATTGGACCTGTGTCCATACCCTGATCAACAAAATGAACTGTGACGCCTGTGGTCTTTACACCATAGTTTAAGGCATCTTCAACTGCTTTTGTTCCGGGAAATGAAGGAAGAAGCGCAGGGTGAATGTTCAATATTCTGTTCTTATATTTTTTAATAAAATTTAATGAAAGAAGTCTCATATATCCCGCAAGCACAAGAAGTTCAATTCTGTATTCTTCAAGTTTTTTAATTATTGCCAGTTCAAGGGCTGTTTTATTTTCATACAATTTTCCAGAGACAAGAAAAGAGGGGACATTTTCTTTTTTTGCTCTTTCTATACTCTGTGCGTGTGGATTGTCGCAGACCATAAGCACAACCTGTCCTTTTTCTAATAATCCCTGTTTCTGGGCATCTATTATGGCTTGAAAATTTGTTCCAGCTCCTGAACAAAATACTGCAATATTCACTTTCCCCTCCATATAGACATAAAAAACCCTATAAGTGAAAATATGGATAAGAATTCAAGTCTTCCGGCCAACATCTGCACTATGTATACAATTTTTAAAAACCAGTGCATAGATGGCTGTGTAACACCGATGGTTAATCCTACGTTGCCGGAAGCGGATGCAGACTCAAATATGGATTCAACAAACCCATATCCTAAAAACATTCCTGCAAGTGAACCTATAAGTATAAGGACAATATATGAAATGGTCATAAGAGCGGCTGCTTTAACATATTCACTTTGAAGCACCATATCTTTTATATGGTGGAACTTCTGTATTATGACTGTTCTTTCCGGAAGCACCATTTTTCTCATTTCACGGATTATTGCTTTAGATAGAATTCCGATTCTTAGAGATTTTATTCCTCCTGCTGTTGAATTTACTGCGCCCCCAAGACCCATTGCAATAATAATAGCAAAACAACCTGCATAGCCTATGCCATTTTTAAATTCTGATGCGGGAATTGTCTGGAGTCCACAGCCTGTATGAGCAGATATAATCTGGAAAAATCCTTTCCTAAAGACAGAAAATACGGTATTAAATTCACCTGCTATCTGTACAGATATTAAGACTAAAATAGACAGAATAAGAATGGATAAAAAAAATGTTCTTATTTCAATATTTTTATAAATTTCTTTTCTATCACCTGTCATAATCTTATAGTGTAGGTGAAAGTTCATTGCTCCTAAAAGCATACACACCAAAGATGTAATTTCAAGGAGCGGGCTATGATAAAATAAGATATTCTGTGACATAAGACCGAATCCACCCGTATCAAATGTTGCCATAAAAAGGCATATTCCGTTAAATATTGCGGATTTAATATCAAACCCCTCTAAAACCAGAACCCCTGAAAGTATTGATGAACATAAGATAAGATAAAACAGACTTATCAACCATATAGACCTTGCAGTGTGAATCACATTTGGCATAAGTCTTTCGTCCCTTGCTTCTCCTATGTAAAGCCTTACTGCGCCTGATGTGCTTTTTATAAGAATGCTTATTGCAACAACAATTATCCCTTGACCACCGATGAATATTAAAAAATGTCTCCAGAAGTTGTGTGCCCTTGACATATGGTCAAGGTCTTGACTTAATGAAAGCCCTGTTGTGGTAAGACCACTCATTGTTTCAAAACAGGCATCAAGAAAACTTCCCATATGTCCGCTTAAATATAACGGGATTGCGCTAAAAAACATAGCAAAAATCCACAGCAATGATACAAGAACCATTGAATGCATAAAGTTTAAGTCTTCTTTTGTGTGGAAAAGGGTCTGGATTGTTATACCAACAATTAATGTAATAATGATTCCGATACAATAATCAATGGCGGGGTTGGTCTCTGAATACAAAAGCGCGATAATGAGAGGAACAAACATCAGCAGGGCAAAACCAGTCATAGCCCTTGAGAGATAATACAAAATTATCTTAAAGTCAATAAATCTCGGGCGGATAAGCATACAGAACCCTCTCAATTTACTACAACAAAAAAACGATCAGGCTTATGGCAAAACCCAACAATATTATTAAGGTGCAGAACGCAAACTCTATAAGAACACCGGTAAAAAAGTCAAACATATTAAATATAAGCTTTTTCTTTGCCATTATTCTTCCACTTTTCCCAAGATGGCTGTTATGAGTTCTTGTTCGTTTTCTATGGGTGTTAGTGCAACTATGTCATCTCTTTCCTGAAGGATGGTACTCCCCTTGGGTATTATAATATCATTGGCTCTTAATATGGAAACAAGAACAGAGTTTAAGGGAAGGTTTATATCTTTTACCATTTTTCCAACAGACGGAGAGGTTTTTTCTAAATCCACACGCACAAGCGCAATCTTTCCCTTTTTAAATGTCATAAGCGTTATAAAATCTTCCAGTGAGACCTCTTCTTCAATTATCTTTGCAATTATGGAAGTTGAGTCAACGGGAACATCAACCCCGAGTTCACTAAACGAGTGTGTATTACCAGGGTCATTTACTCTTGCGACAGTTCTTGATATATTAAATGTCTGTTTTGCAATCTGTGATATTATGAGGTTATCGGTATCGTTTCCTGTCAACGCTGCAATAACATCAGCCTTCTCTATACCTGCATCTTTAAGTACATCCGGTTCACAACCATCTCCGTTTATAACAAGTATATCCATACCTTGCGCTATTTTCTCACATATAACAGGCTCTTTTTCTACTAATACAACCGTGTGTTTATCCCCTACAAGACGCTTTGCAAGATAATATCCGACGTTTCCGCCACCTACAAGAAGAATATACATATTCACCTCTGCATCACGATTTCGTATACCGTATTTCGTTGCTCGTATTCCGTACTCTGTTTTTTTTACGGAATACGGAATACGGACTTATAATATTCCCAGCTTCTTTTTCACATCTTCAATTGCATCTATTTTTACAACTCCAAGTATTCTGTCATCCTGTTCAAGTATATAACTCGGTTCGGGTATAATGGTTTCCTGACTTCTTTCTACAACAACAATAAGGAAGTTCTGTGTTATATTTATGTCTTCAACTTTTTTGCCTTTCAGGTTTTCATCAACATTAAATTCAAGAACTCCAACATATTCGCTTTCTATCAATCTGTCGCTCAGACGCATATCTTTTAGTTTATCTCTCATCATAGATGCAAGAAGCGTTGTTCCGCTCACAATATCAAGTCCAAATTTTTTATATATAGATGCCTTACCAGGGTCATATACGCGGGCAATAACACGGGGTATCTTGAATATATTTTTTGCAATCTGGGATGACATTATATTTGCATTGTCGTTATCGGTTACCGCATAGAATGCGTCTGTGTTCTCAATGCCAGCCTGTTTTAATACATCAATATTGATGGCATCGCCGCTTATTGTTAATCCATTAAAGGTTTTACTAATTCTTTCAAAAGAATCTGGGTTCTTATCAACAATGACAACATTATGTCCTTCGCTTGAAAGAAGTCTACCCAATTGTGCTCCTAACTGTCCGCAACCAACAATTATGATATACATACTTCTCCTAATTTAAAAATTACAAGTCAAAGTCAAAAATAAAATTCATTCTACTTCTATTTAAAAATCAAGAAAATGCACTATTTCTTCTTCTAATTTTTCTAAATTCACTAAAACCTTTTCTCTTCTTGGGGTGCCATCGGCGTTGCGGAAATCTCTTTGAAATGCGCCAGATTTAACCAAAACTGCATCATCTATTTTGATAAAAGAAATTTGTTCCAATCTAAATTCTACTTTTCTTAATCTTGACCAAGCGCCTCTTTGAATTCTTTCTAATTCATATTTTGATTTACCGCCTTTAAGCGCTTCGTGCCATTTCTGAAATGTCCGTTTATCGTCATTGTATTCCACTTCCCCCATAGCCAGAATTAAACCCACACAACCAAATTCATTTATAGCATTAGCCGTAGCTTCGCTATCATTTACAATAACTTGATGACTACTTGTATTGATTGCATGTGCTTTAAAATCCCAGGGTATTTTTCTAAGCCCATCAAATTGAACATTACCATATCTTGGGCCCGGGATTTTTACGACACTCTTTAAAAGCTTTTCACACAAAAATTGAAAATACCAACCAATCCATTCCATCTGTTTCCATTGGTTAAATCCCGCCTTTTTCATTTCTAGAATAGATTTTCTTCCGTCCCAAAGAATAGGAATGTTTTTAAACCCCCTAGATATCTCTTGGGCTATTTTTAAAAAGTCTTCTTTGGTCATTTTTCCACCAAGTACTTAATCTAATATCTTGATCTAAACCATTTTTATTTAGATAATAATCCAACAAATGTTCAAAAACTAGCTTCCCGTTTGGATTTAAATCACCCATTATAAAATCCCTCTCTAGCATATGAGAAACTACTCCCACCATTCCACTGCCGCACAAAGGATCAAAAATTAAATCATTTTTATTAGAAAAATGCTCTATTAAACACTGAAGGAGATTAAAGGGAAGTCTTGTCGGATATTTGGGCATATTGACCTTGTAATCTCTTTTGAAATTTAAATTTGTTAAATTCGGTTCACCCCCTCGGCAGTGGTGAGTATTACATCGATTATGAAATGCCCATTGTTCACCCTTTGTTACCCAATAAACCTCATATACATTATGGGATAGTTTCTTTCTGCAAACCGGAGCAAAATTATAAGTCCAATACATTTTTCCTCTGAGTGTTAATCCGTTAAATCTCATAATTCTATCATGAATAATATTACTATTGTTCCATCCGGAGAAAATTAAAGCTTGACCTCTTTCTTTTAAATTCTTTTTTATACAATCTAATAATTGTTGGGTTTTCCAGCCGTATTCTGGTACCTTCCATTCAACATAACCATCTACGACATTTTTAACATTTCTGTGGTAGTTGGTGTTTTTGCCGCTGAATTGTATTCCAAACGGTGGGTCTGTAACAATTAAATCAGCGTTAACCCCGCCCCAATCGTTTAGGTCTCTTATCTGAAATTTATCCAATAAATCTTTGATTACCGATCGATTATTATCCGGAGGTTTAGTTATTGGATTTTGTTCGTTGATTATTGTTTGATTCCCCATCATCTTGATAGCCCTTTTTGAGTTCTGATATTTGAGATACCGCTTCTTCAATCCCCATCAGTTTAACAGTTTTTGTTTTTCTGTTAAAAACCTCTGCCTTATTTTCTTTTACCGCCTTTTCACCAAGGACAATCCTTATCGGAAATCCTACAAGGTCAGCATCCTTAAATTTAACCCCTGGCCTTTTATCCCTATCATCAATAAGAACATCCATACCCTTTGAAACAAGTTTATTATATAAATCCGTTGTCCTCTGTTCTGTTTGTTTATCCTGGACATCTATCTGTGTTATAACAACATCAAACGGCGCAACAGAAAATGGCCAGCATATCCCATCCTTATCATTGTGTTTTTCAAGTATTGCACTTAAAAGCCTTGATATGCCGATTCCATAACAACCCATCACAAGAGGTTTGTAAGAACCATCCTCATCAAGGAACATTGCTTTTAATGGAACACTATAGGTTGTTCCTAATTTGAATATATGGTCCAGTTCAATAGCAGATTGGACGGAAAGTTCTTTCCCGCATTTTATACAGAGTGGTGTTCCTTCTTTTATCTGATGCTTCTTTGTATCTGCACAATGTGAACAAAAATTGCATATCAATATCTTGTCTTCTCCATAGTCTGATAGAACCATAAATTCATGTGATATACCGTCTCCAAAAGGTCCTGAATCTGCCTCAATGATTATTACATCAATTGCACATTTTTCAAATATCCTCTTATGTGCATTATAGATGGTGCTGTATGTTTTATTAAGGTCTTCTTCGTTTCTGTGGAAACTGTATGCATCCATCATTATAAATTCTCTGGATCTTATAAGTCCAAATCTCGGCCTGGGTTCGTTTCTGAATTTAGTTTGTATCTGGTATAAAGTTTTGGGAAGGTCCTTGTATGAATGGAATTCAGAACGTGCGATATCTGTTATCACAACCTCATGTGTTGCACCAAGAACAAAAGGAGTTACTCCTCTTGTATCATTAAGGCGAAACAGGGTCTGTTCAAAATGTTCCCATCTTTTGCTTTCATGCCATAATTCTATAGGATGTATTGCAGGCATCAATATCTCCTGACAGCCTATCTCGTTCATCTTTTCTCTTACAATGTTTTGAACTTTTTGAAGGACTTTTAATCCACAGGGAAGATAAGAATATATACCTGATGAGAGTTTCTTTACCAGACCCGCCCTTAACATTAGTTTGTGGCTTATACTTTCTGCATCAGAAGGCGCATCTTTTAGTGTTGGAAGAAAATACTCAGACCATTTCATCATAATTAACCCACCCTTCAGAGCACCATTGCACCAAAACACCTGTTGCCCTGTTGCCTACTCTTTCCTTGGGAATATTGGTTTTCCAGTCTTTACTTTTATATTGCCTTTTATTCCCTCCCATCTATTCCACTGTTCTGGCAGGGTTTGCGGAAGATCTTTAAGCCCTATCTGTTCAAATATTTTTTTAGATGTATCAGGAATAAAAGGACATAGAGCAAGGGCAATTATCTCCAAAGATTGTGCAAGATTTGCCATGCAGGCGCCAAGTTCTTGTTTTTTCCCTTCTTTTGAGAGCGCCCAGGGTCTGCTTGTTTCAACATATTTGTTTGCACTTTCAACAAGTTCCCAGATATCTTTTATTGCTGCGCCAAAATCAATCTCTGCTATATGCTCATCTATTTTAGAAGGTAGTTTCTCGGCTATCTGTTTCATATGACAATTGTTGACCGATTCCGGAACTATGCCCTGAGAATGTTTTTCAATCATTGCAACAGTTCTGTGTAAAAGATTTCCCAAATCGTTGGCAAGGTCGCTGTTATATCTTTTCCAGAAAGATTCTTCGGAAAAATCTCCGTCAAGACCAAACGGGATTTCCCTTAATAGAAAATATCTTAATGGGTCAACACCGAAGGTTTTTGCTGCCTCTTGCGGTGAAAGTATGTTGCCAGATGTTTTAGACATTTTTTCACCGCCAAAATTTAAGAATCCATGCACAAACACTTTTTTTGGAGTCTCAAGCCCAACAGACATCAGCAGTGCAGGCCATAAAAGGCAGTGGAATCTTATAATATCCTTACCTATTATATGAACATCAGAAGGCCAATATTTTTTAAATTTTTCTTCGTCATAGCCATATCCTATTCCACTTAGATAGTTTATAAGTGCATCAAGCCACACATATACAACATGTGAAGAGTCCCCGGGGAAGGGGATTCCCCATCCTGTTGTGGAGCGGGATATGCTTGTGTCCTGGAGGCCTCCTTCTAATATTTTCATAACCTCATTAAACTTAGGTTTAGGCGCTATAAACTCCGGGTTATCATTAAAATATTTCAGGAGTTTTCCATTATATCTTGAAAGAGAGAAAAAATAGTTTTCTTCTTCTAATTTCTCAACTGGTTTTTTATGGACTGTACAATTGCCTTCAATTATATCCGCATCACTTAAAAAAGACTCGCAGGACACACAATACCACCCGCTGTATTTACCCTTATAGATATCTTTGGATTTGAAAAGCTTTTCTATAAATATCTGGGTTGCTTTTATATGTCTTTGTTGTGATGTTTGAATGAAGTCATCATTTGAGATGTTGAATGTTTCCCATGCTGATTTATACAACGCTACCATATGATTGCAGTATAAAAGAGGGGGGATATTTTTCTCTTTTGCTTTTTTTTCTACATTCTGGCTGTGTTCATCTGTCCCGGTTAAAAAGAATGTAGAAACACCTCTTTGCCTGTAATACCTCGCAATTGTATCAGCTGCGATTATCTCATATGCATAACCTAAATGAGGTTCTGCATTTACATATGCAATAGCGGTTGTAACATAAAACTTTTTCATCTTTCCCTTCCATTCACCCTGCCCTGCACTCTCTTCACCTGTATACTACATTTATCTGTCTTTCATCCTGCAATAAGACATTCACTGTTCTTTTCAATATATCAACCTGCACAACCTTCCCTTCACCCTCGTTTGTTTTTATAATATCACCCTGATGCGGAAGTCCTTTTAAAAGTTCACAATATACATCATGTTCATATTCCAAACAACACATCAGTTTGCCACATATACCCGATATTTTCGAAGGATTAAGCGGCAGGTTCTGGTCCCTTGCCAACCGCATTGTTACAGACTCAATGTCTTTTAAAAATGTTGCACAACAAAGTTCTCTTCCGCATTTTCCACAACCACCGTATATGGTAGCCTCGTCTCTTACCCCTATCTGTCTGAGTTCTATCTTTGCTTTAAACATAGTGCTTAGTTCTTGGACAAGTTCCCTGAAATCTATCCTTTTTTCACTCTTAAAATAAAATGCAAGTTTTGTTCTGTCAAGAGAGTACTCCGAATGTATAAGTTTCATATTCATTTTCATCTCTTCTATTTTAGCCTTGCAGGTCAAGAATGCGGTTTGTGCTTTCTTTGAATTTTCTTCAATCTGGATTTTATCTTTTTCTGTAAGGAGTCTGATAACCTTTTTTGTGATCTTTCCTTTTTCAGAATACATTTTTTCAGGATAAGAAAGAATGCTCCCATGCTCAAAACATCCTTCATCCTGTATTACAACCTGTCTACCAGGCTTTAAGTCCTGTAGTCCGTTTGTAAGACAGCATATTTTTCTATCTATATTTCTTAATCTTAACTTAATTATATCAACCATGTAAATACTCTATCATATCTGTTTTTTTTTTCAATTGAATTTTCCAGGTTTAATATTATAATAAATTATAGTCTGGTGCACTGGTGCACTGGCAAACAGGAGGTAGTTATGAATAAAAAATTGGTAATAGGTATATGTTGTATTAGTGCAGGGGTTATGTTTATTTCAGGTTGCACGACAACACAGAAAGGTGCCATTGGAGGTGGTGCTCTTGGAGCAGGTGCTGGAGCAATAATAGGGCATCAGAGGGACAGGGCTAAAGAAGGTGCTCTTATAGGGGCAGGTGTTGGTGGATTAGCAGGAGCATTGATTGGTGAGCAGATGGAGAGAAAATTCTGCCCAACCTGTGGGAAAGGCTATACCGCAGGTGTAAATGTGTGCCCTATAGATGGAACACCCTTAAAATGGAAGGGTGAAACAGTGCAGCAACAACCCGCACAGCTATCACCACAGCAGGATACCCCAATGTTTTGTCATGTTTGTGGAGCACAGTATCCGTTACGCACAAGGTTTTGCCCATCAGATGGAACAGAACTGAAATTAAGGAAGTAGATCCCGTTTAAGAAATAGATTTTTAACGGGATAAAAATATAAGCCAATTGAGAACCCCAATATTAAAAAACTAAAAGAATATCTGTGTAAATCCAGACAAAAATGTAGAATACGGTAAAAGATGGGTGTGTCAAATGTATTAACTGTATTTCGTATTTTTTGTGTTCCATTGTTTGTGCTTTCTCTTGTCTATTACGATAAAATCTGGGAGGCAACACCGTTTTTGATATTCTGTGTTGCCTCTTTTACTGATGTATTAGATGGAGCAATTGCCTTACTTTTCAGACAGAAAACACCCCTTGGAGCAATCCTGGACCCTCTTGCAGATAAAATTTTACTTAATGCAGCATTTATAAGTCTTTCCATTCCAAATTCTTTTACAAAAATCTCTCCATTTAGTTTTCCCCTTTATGTGCCTGCGGTAGTTGTAAGCAGGGATATTATTCTTATAACGGGTATTTTTATCTTTATCAAGTTGAAACATAGATTTGAAATAAAACCGACTGTTATAGGAAAGATTTGTACATTTTTGCAAGTGTTGTCGGTCGGGCTTGTGCTTCTTGGATCAGGCCTTTCTCCTTTAGGATGGAAGGTAGCGACAATATGGACAATCATATCGGGATTTGATTATTTAATAAGAGGATTTTATTTTTTAACAAGAAAATCTGGTAAATATGGCAGGTGAAAAAAATATTCCAGTGGTTGCAATTATAGGAAAACAAAATGTAGGAAAGTCAACCCTTTTTAATAGAATAATTGGCAGAAGAAAAGCCATAGTTCATTCCCTCCCGGGTGTTACCAGAGATAGACTTTATGCAGATATTCAGTGGAGTGGGTGTTGGTTTCGTGTTGTTGATACGGGTGGCATAGGGACTGAAACCACTACTGACCAGATTTATAAAGCGGTTGAAAAACAAACAGACTTTGCAATAAAAGAAGCAAACTTGATTGTGTTTCTGTGTGACGGTCAGCAGGGGTTCACGGTAGTAGATGAAAAGATTTTGGATAATTTAAGAAAAACAGGTAAGAAAATACTCCTTGTTGTCAATAAAATTGATACACTGGAAAAAGAAACACTACTTTCTGATTTTTATAAGTTCGGTATTGATGTATTTCCTGTTTCTGCAACACATGGGCTGGGAACAGGAGAACTTCTTGATAAGATAGTAAGTTTTAACAGATATATAAAATCAAAAGAACAAAGAAATATAATTCACATTGCAATAGTAGGTACACCTAATGTGGGAAAGTCATCTTTTGTAAACGCGCTTCTTAATGAAGAAAGGGTTCTTGTTCATCACACACCGGGTACTACCCGCGACAGTGTTGATATAAGTTTTGAGTATAAGAACAAACAGATAGTACTGGTTGATACCGCTGGTATAAGAAAAATATCAAAGTTAAAAGAATCTGCCGACCTTTTCAGTATAATCAGAACAAAGGATAATATAAAAAAAGCAGGTGCAGTTATCTTAATACTTGATGCATTAAGAGGACTTGCATCAGAAGAACTGCATATAATAAATCTTGTCTGTGAACAGTATAAGCCCCTTGTCATATGTGTAAATAAATGGGATATTATAAAAGATATAAAAAAGTCTGAATATGAAAATAGTATCCGCAAAAAGGCACCCTTTATAGATTTCATTCCTGTTTTGTTTATATCTGCAAAACAAAGGTGGAATATAGATTCTGCAATTGATAAGATATTACATGCGTATGACTCTTTGTTTTTAAGGCTTGACCAGGAAAAGTTACGGCGGACATTAAAAGTTATAGTGTCAAGAAGGCCGCCTCCTGTTGTTAATACACAGAGGATATTTATTAAAGATGTAAGGCAGGTAGATATCGGAAAGCCCGGTATAAAAATTAAGTTGGATATGGATACAAGGGTAAAAATACCTTCCAATTATTTGCAGTACTTAAAAAGATATTTTCAAAAACTCGTTAGGGAAAAAGGTGTAGCGGTGCGTATTATTTAAGTCATAGAGGTATCAATGTGTAAGGTGCCAATATATGAATGATTTATTCGGTAATGTTCCTTTTGAAAACTCCGTCGTTGGGCGAGCCCGTATTTATACCGTAGGTGAGCTTACCAGAGAAATAAAAGACCTTCTCCAGACAGCATATCCTCTTATCTGGGTTGATGGCGAGGTGTCAAATTTAATCTGCTCATCACTCGGACATATATATTTTACATTAAAGGATGAAAATGCACAAGTGAAAGTTGTTATATTTAAGACCGAAAAAAATAATTTAAAATTTGAGATTGAAAATGGTCTAAGAGTTATAGTGTGCGGAAGAATCAGTGTGTATGAAAAATCAGGACAGTATCAGATATATGCCCAGCATCTTGAGCCAAAGGGGATTGGTGCTCTTCAGATTGCATTTGAAAAGTTAAAAGAAAAATTAAGGAAAGAAGGACTGTTTGAACAATCAAGAAAAAGACAGATCCCATTTTTTCCCCGTCGTGTAGGTGTGGTGACCTCAAAAGACGGTGCGGCATTTCATGATATAATAAATATTATGAAAAGAAGATGGACAGGGGTTGAGATTATACTGCGTTCCGTTAAGGTTCAGGGTGAAGGTGCCGCGCAAGAAGTTGTAAGCGGGATAGAAGATTTCAATAGTTTTAAATGTGTTGATTGTATAATTGTAGGAAGAGGAGGAGGAAGCCTGGAAGACCTCTGGGCATTTAATGAAGAGTGTGTAGCAAGGGCGGTATATCATTCAAAGATACCTGTTATCAGTGCGGTCGGCCATGAGGTGGACTGGACAATATCAGACTTTGTTGCAGATCTAAGAGCCCCTACTCCTTCGGCTGCCGCAGAACTTGTTATGCCAAACAAGGATGACCTTGAAAACAATATCTTCCATTTAAGAAAAAGACTTCAATTAACTGTTCTTGGTTTTATTTCTTCCTTAAAAGAAAAACTAAAAAATCTTTCTCAAAAAAGGTGTATCAGAGAGCCTAAGTTTATATTTGATGAACAGAAACAGAGGATAGATGAGTTTTTAAACAGGCTTAATCTTTCTTTTAAACATATCTTGCAGATATACAATTCTGAACTGGCAAAGTTTGCTGGAAGACTTAATGCCCTTAGTCCTCTTTCGGTTTTAGAAAGGGGGTACAGTATTACATTTGATGAAAAAAGTGATAACATAATAAGGGATACCAAAGATGTTAAAAAAGGACAGGTTATTAAAACAAAGATATTAAAAGGAGAATTCCTATCTAGGGTCTGCTGAAAAACTCATCAGACCCTGATTCCACAGATTAAAAAGCAGATTACACAGATTAAAACCCGACGACAAAATCGGTGTAATCTTTCAAAAATCTGTGTAATCAAGGCTTTCAGTAAGCCTTATCTATTGTAGAGAGGGTTTAGATGGATAAAAAAGAACAGATTTTACAGTTAAAGTTTGAGGATGCCTTGCAAAGGCTTGAAAAAATTGTAGGTGTGCTTGAACAGGGAAATATTCCTTTGGATGAGGCGTTGAAATGTTATGAAGAAGGTATAGCCCTTACGCGGTATCTTGCATCTAAACTTCAAACTGCTGAAAAAAAGGTAGAAGAACTGATAAAAGATGAGCAAGGGAATTTAATATTAAAGCCGCTTGAAACGGATCTGCCGAGAAAAACAAAAAACATTGGAAAAACAGTTTAAAAATTATCTAAATAATAGAAAACAGGATATTGATACCTTTCTTAAAGGTGTTTTGCCAAACCCAAAAGGCAGGTCTTCTGTATTGCATAAGGCTATGTATTATTCTGTATTTCCTGGTGGAAAAAGGTTTAGGCCCCTGTTAACTATTGCTGCATCAGAATCCTGCGGCGGGAATATTCATAGTGCTATTTCAGTTGCAGCAGGTATTGAGATTATACATTGTTATTCACTGGTTCATGATGACCTTCCTGCGATGGATAATTCCAAATTTAGAAGAGGAAGGCTTTCCTGTTTTGCAAAATTTGGGGAAGATGTTGCAATCCTTGCAGGAGATGCTCTTCTTACTCTTGGGTTTAAGTGTGTTGCGATGAATAAAAAATATGGGACAGAACTTGTTAGGGAGATTTCGAGATTTTGTGGACATCAGGGTATGGTTGAAGGACAGACAGTTGATATGCAAGTACAGAAAGGTATGCTTTCTTTAGATATTCCTACGCTTGAATATATAAACACCTTAAAAACAGGTGCTCTTATTACAGCCTCTGCTATGTGCGGGGCAATTGTGTCAGGGGCGGGGAATAAAAAAACAAATTGTCTTAGAAATTTTGGGATACATTTAGGTTATATGTTCCAGATAGTTGATGATATTATTGATAAACAGGGATATGTGCAGGTTGTCGGTTTAAGTAATGCATATAAGAAAGTAGAAAAAGAAAGTGAGTGTGCTACAAAGTCAATAAAAAATAAAGGATTAAAAGAAGATATTCTTTTAGAATTTATTCAATGGCTTACTGACGGTCTTAAACAATGAAAATTCTTCCCCGTATCAAATCCCCATCAGACCTAAAAGGACTTTCTATAAAAGAATTAAACAATGTTTGTTTAGAGATAAGAGAGTGTATCATTGATGTTGTTTCAAAAAATGGCGGACATCTTGCCCCAAATTTAGGAGTGGTGGAACTTACAGTTGCACTGCATAGTGTTTTTGATGCTCCAAGGGATATGATCATATGGGATGTAGGACATCAGGTATATACACATAAGATACTTACAGGCAGGTGCAATAATTTTCATACATTAAGAAAAGAAGGCGGAATAAGCGGTTTTCCTTCTTCTGATGAAAGCGCATATGATTTATTTATAACAGGGCATAGTGCTACATCTATATCCTGGGCACTTGGTCTTGCATTTGCAAGGGACCTAAAAAAAGAAGATAACAAGATTATGTGTGTGATTGGAGATGCTTCTCTTGCCTGTGGTATGGCATTTGAGGCGTTAAACTATGCAGGTCAGGCAGGGAAAGATATAATTGTGGTCTTAAATGATAATGAAAGGTCTATCTCGGCAAGTGTAGGGGCATTAAGCAAATATCTTGTAAATATTGTAACAAACCCCACACTTAATAAGACAAGGTTAGATATACAAAATCTTTTAAAGCGTATTCCAAGATGGGGTTTCAGGGCATACAGGGCTGCTTTAAAACTTGAAAAAAACCTTTATTCACTTCTTGTTCCGGGTCTTATTTTTGAAGAGTTGGGTTTCAGGTACATAGGTCCTGTTGACGGACATAATATCGAATTGCTAAAAACTACCTTTGAAAGAGTAAAGATCATAAAAGGCCCTGTATTTATCCACTGTCTTACAAAAAAGGGGAAAGGTTATAAATTTGCCGAAGATAATCCGGAAAAGTTTCACAGTGCACCTGCTTTTTCAGTTCAGACAGGAGAGCCAACCCACCTTAAAAATATACAGTTTACAGATGTATTTTCAGGCGCACTTGTCCGAGAGGCAGAAAAGGATAAAAAAATTGTTGCAATATCTGCTGCTATGCCAGAAGGCACAGGAACAAAACAATTTTCTCTTCTTTATCCTGAAAGATTTTTTGATGTTGGTATAGCAGAAGGACATGCTGTTGGGTTTGCCGCAGGTCTTGCAAAGAATGGTTTTAAGCCGGTTATTGCAATATATTCAACATTTCTTCAAAGAGCCTACGACCAGATAATACATGATATATCAATTCAAAGACTTCCTGTAATATTTATCATTGATAGAGCCGGTATTGTCTCAGATGATGGTCCGACACATCAGGGCATTTTTGATATTGCATATTTAAGAAATATTCCACACCTTAACCTTCTTGCTCCCAAGGATGGTCCTGAGTTGGTTAATATGTTTTGTTTTGCATTATCGTTAGGCGAGCCTGTTGCGATAAGGTTTCCCAAAGCACCAACCTCAATCCATGGGGACTGTCTAAAGATAGAAAAAGGTAGACTTGAATTTATATCCGACGGGAAAGATATTGCTCTTATCGGTGTTGGCCCTACCACACAGATGTGCACAGAGGCACACAGTATATTGGAACAAAAGAATATATCTTCACTTGTTTTGAACTTAAGATTTATCTGCCCCCTTGATAAGGAGGCTTTAAGAGATATTGCAAGAAAATTGAAAAAAATCTTGATTGTTGAAGATGGTATTATAAAAGGTGGGGCTGGAAGTTCTATCCTTGAGGCAATATCTGATACAGGTGCTGATGTTAAGATTATCGGTGTTCCGGGGCATATACAGCACGGGAAAAGGGAAGATATTCTTAAAAAAATAGGCATAAGTGTTGAAGGAATAGTTAGTGAGGCTATAAAAATGTTATGAAAAAAGTAGGAATTGTTGTAAATCAAAATAAAAAATCCGCAAAAAAAATATATAAATCGGTTATAAACTGGTGTAATAAAAATAGCCTTTCTGTAAGAACAGATCTGGATTTTATAAGATCGGATATTGCACAGTGGGCAGATACAATTATTGCAATCGGCGGCGATGGCACACTTATTAATATTGCAAGACAGATAAGAAAAACAGGAACATCTGTTCTGGGTATAAACATAGGGGGCTTAGGTTTTCTTACAGAGATAAAACAGAATGAAATATTTGAAACCTTAAAAAATCTTAAATCCGATAAGGCAAAATTTTCTGTAAGAAAAATTTTTATATCTACGCTCCATAGGGAAAATAAGGAAATTTTTAAGTCCTATTTCATAAATGATGCAGTTATCCAGAGAGGAGCAACATCAAGAATACTTTCATTAACTGTTTTTACCAGGTGTGAGGAGGTTGTTTCGTACATCTGTGACGGTCTTATTGTTTCAACCCCTACCGGTTCAACAGCACATTCTCTTTCAGCAAACGGTCCTATTATCCATCCCGGTGTAAGAGGTTTTGTTATCACACCTATCTGTCCGCATATATTAAGTAACAGGTCAATTGTTTTACCAGAAGAGAAAGCCATTTCTGTAAAAATAGATGAGAACTCAGAGGCAAAAAATGTTGCACTGATGATTGACGGGCAGGAAGGATTTGCTATGAAATCCAGTGACAGAATGAACATAAAATACTCAAATATAAAGATAAACCTTGTTATGTCGGAAAAAAGAACATATTTCCAGATGTTAAAAGAAAAACTTTACTGGGGAGTAAGAAAAAATGAATGATGTAGATTTTCAAATAAACAGAATAAAAAAAGGCGTTTCTCAGATTATATGTGAAGATGAATTAAAAGAGAGGATTGAACATTCAATAAAGACAAGCACCCCTCTCAGGGTAAAATTTGGTGCGGACCCATCTGCTCCCGATATTCATTTGGGGCATACTGTTGCACTTGGTAAGTTAAAAGTATTTCAAGAATTGGGACACAGGGTTATATTTCTTATTGGTGATTGGACAGGTATGATAGGAGACCCCTCTGGAAAAAGCCAGACAAGAAAGCCACCTACAAAAGAACAGGTTCTTAAAAATGCAAAGACCTATAAGGAACAGGTGTTTAAGGTATTAGATAGAGAAAAGACAGAGGTTGTTTTCAACAGTTCCTGGCTTGAAAAAATTTCTTCATCAGACATTGTTCATTTGTGTGCAAAGACCACCGTTGCAAGACTTCTTGAGAGAGAGGATTTTAAAAACAGATATACAAGCGGTTCCCCAATATCACTTCATGAGTTTCTTTATCCTCTTTTTCAAGCATATGATTCTGTTGTCTTAAATTCAGATGTTGAAATAGGAGGAACAGACCAGACATTTAATCTTCTTTTAGGTCGTCAGTTGCAGGTGGAATATCTTCAGAAGCCGCAGGTGGTTATAACAATGCCTCTTCTTGAAGGAACGGACGGGGTTCAGAAAATGTCAAAAAGCCTTGGCAATCATATAGGTATAAATGATGCTTCAGATGATATGTTTGGCAAGATAATGTCTATTCCGGATACATTGATGCGGAAGTATTATGAACTGCTTTTAGAAAAAGACTTTGATAAAAATACTCATCCGATGCAGATAAAAATAAGTCTTGCATATAGTCTTACATCTATGTATAAAGGCAAGGATGAGGCAGAAAAGGCTAAAGAAAGATTTCAAAGGGTGTTTTCACAGAGGCAGCCGCCGGAACAGATAAATGAATATTTTATAAAAAATGACAGGGTATGGCTTGTCCGTCTTATTACAGGCTGTGGAGGAGCAAAATCTTTAAGCCAGGCAAGAAGAATCATAACAGGCGGTGGTGTAAGACTGAATAATAATAAAATATCAGATCCAAAAATTGAAGTTTTATTAAAAGACGGAGATGTGCTGCAGGTTGGGAAAAGATTTTTTGTAAAAATGAGATTGTTGAAAAACCCCAACAATCTCTGATTACGCAGATTGAAACAGATTACACAGATTAAACTTCGACGACAAAATCTGTGTCCTCTTTCAAAAATCTGTGTAATCAAGACCGTTGATGACTTTTAGCGAAGCGTCAACGGTCTAAAAATAAAGAAAGAAAAAGGGAAGGTTAAAATAAAAGGAGGCTCGGATGTTAATAAAGGGAAGAGCGCTACGACTTAAAATAGATGACAATATAAACACAGACTATATTATATCCGGAAGGTATAAATTCCGGATACAGGATCCAGGGGAACTTGGCAATCATATATTTGAGGATATAGACCCTCAGTTTGCCTCTAAAGTAAAAGAAGGAGATATAATTGTTGCAGGTAAAAACTTTGGTATGGGTTCTTCAAGAGAACAGGCACCGCTTGCCTTAAAATCAGCAGGTATTTCACTTATTATTGCACAATCATTTGCAAGAATATTCTATAGAAATGCGTTTAATGTAGGGCTTCCTCTTCTTCAGTGCGAAACAACAGGTATAAAAGACCTTGACTATTTAGAGGTTAATTTAAAAAGCGGCGATATAAAAGATATTACATCCGGAATAGAAAAAAAAGCAGAACCCATTCCTGATTTTATAGCAGGCATACTTGAAGCAGGTGGCATAATAGAGTATTTGAAAAAATATGGAAGGTTAAACCTGGATGAAAAAACATAACATAACACTAATACCAGGCGATGGAATAGGTCCTGAGATCACCTCTGCTGCTGTCCAATGTATAGAAGCAACAGGGGTAGACATACAATGGGATATACAGAATGCGGGGCTTGATGTTTTTAAAAAAACCAATGACCTTCTTCCCCAGTGTGTTGTTTACTCTATAAAAAAAAACAGGGTTGCCTTGAAAGGGCCGCTAACCACCCCTGTGGGAAGCGGGATAAGAAGCGTTAATGTTGCACTTCGTATGGAGCTTGATTTATATGCCTGTATAAGACCATGCAAACTCCTTGAAGGTGCAAGGTCAAGATATAAGGATATAGATATTGTTGTCGTAAGGGAAAATACGGAAGATTTGTATGCAGGCATAGAGTTTAATTATGGGACAGGTGAGGCACTGAAAATCGCAGAACTTATAAGTTCATTGGGCATAAAAAAGAATATAAGCAATTCCGCAATAAGTATAAAACCTATATCTGAACTGGCTACAAGAAGAATTGTAAGGTTTGCATTTGAGTATGCAGTAAAGAATAATAGAAAAAAGGTCACCGTTGTTCACAAGGCGAATATAATGAAAGCAACAGACGGCTTATTTTTATGGGTTGCAAGAGAGGTTGCACAACAGTACCAAGAGAAAGTAGAGTTTGAAGATAGAATAGTTGACAATATGTGTATGCAATTAGTTCAGAAACCAGAACTTTATGATGTTCTTGTTCTTCCCAACCTTTATGGCGATATAATATCTGACCTTTGTGCAGGGCTTATAGGGGGACTGGGGATGGCGCCGGGTGCAAACTTTGGAGATAACATTGTTGTTTTTGAAGCAGTTCACGGAAGTGCCCCAAGATACAAAGGAATGAACAAGGTAAATCCCACTGCAATGCTTCTTTCATCAGTTTTAATGTTACAGCATATACAGGAAAAAAAAGCAGCTGAAAGACTTTACAACGCAGTTGCCGATGTTATAAAAGAGGGAAGATATGTTACATATGACTTAAAAGGCAAAACAGATATTGCATCAGCTGTGGGCACATCAGAAATGGCAGACGCAATCATAGAGAGAATGAGAAGATAGTGTGGTAATTTGTGCTCACGAGCCTGTCAGCAGGCAGGAAGGATTGTTATACATTGCTTTCCGATAAGGTATTAGAAATTCTAAACGAAACTGTATAGAACAAGTTGGGATAGGGCACTTCTGCCTTGCCGCTTGCCCTGTTAGGCGACATTTTGTTTGGTAGAATATGAAAAATATAAATGGAAATAATAATATTAAAGTATTACCTCGAGCGTTTTATGCCCGTCCCACTATCTTGGTATCTTTAGATTTACTTGGCAAGATTCTTTTTCATAATACACCAAAAGGAATTATTGCAGGAAAAATTGTTGAGACAGAAGCATATCTTGGAGAAATAGATCCAGCCTGCCATGCCTTTTTTGGTAAAACTCAACGCACGAAAATTTTTTGGGGAAACCCAGGTATTGCATATATTGTTATAAATTATGGAATATACTATTGTCTTAATGCAATAACAGAAGAACCAAATATTGCAGGCTGTGTTTTAGTAAGAGCTTTGGAACCGACAAGAGGTATATCGGTGATGCAAGAAAACCGAGGTATAGAGGGCTTATTATCTCTTACAAATGGGCCTGGCAAACTAACACAGGCATTGGGTATTACAGTAGAGCAAAATGGCTTCGACCTTACACAAGGGGAGCTACTTATTCATGATAACTGCGATTATTCCAATATTGTGGTCACTTCTAGAATTGGTATTTCAAAAGCAAAAAATGAACCACTACGATTTTACATAAATGACAACCAATTTGTTTCACGCCAGAATAAAGTGATAAAATGTTTCGAAGGCACTCTTGAAATTGTAAAAGAAGCATTTTATGATGGGATAATAAAAGTATTTTTAAAGCGTAATAATTTACCTCTTTGAAAGAAATGGAGAAGAGAAGAGGGACTAGAAAAGGAGGAAGTATGGCAAAAAAGTTGAAGGTGGGAATTGTTGGGGCCGGTGGCATCGCCCAGTTCGGACATATCCCAAGTTTTCAGAAGTTAGCTGAAGTGGAGGTTGTGGCACTTGCTGATCCGAATAAAGAAAAACTAGAAATGGTGGCGAAAAGGTTTCAGATACCCGAAACCTTTGCTGATTACCGGGAATTAATCGGGAAAAAAGAGATTGACATCATCAGTATCTGTTCGCCCAACTATCTTCACAAAGAACAGGCGATTCTGGCATTATCTGCTGGGAAGGACGTTCTCTGCGAAAAACCGGTGGCAATGAACAGCAAGGAAACAGAAGAAATTCTGATAAAGGTTAAAAAAACTGGCCGGAAATTTATGGTGGCATTTTTGCATCGCTTTTCCTCTGCTTCCGTTTTCCTTAGGAAAATAATTAACCGGGGTGAATTCGGAGATATTTATTATGCCAGGGCAGGTTGTCTGAGGCGAAGAGGAATACCCGGATTGGGCGGGTGGTTCACTAATAAGAAACTTTCCGGAGGAGGACCGTTGATTGATGTGGGTGTCCATGTTTTGGATAAGACTTACTGGTTAATGGATGCACCCAAACCGGTTTCGGTTATTGGCGTTACTTACCAGAAGTTCAAAAAAATTGCTACGGATGGCGGTTGGCCGCCACCCGACAGCCGGGTCGGCGATAAGTTCACCGGCCCCTTTGATGTTGAGGACCTTGCGGGAGCCTTTATTCGTTTTGCAAATGGCGCCACTTTGGTCCTGGAGGCTTCCTGGGCCGGGAATTCCCAAACAGGCCTTACATATGACCTTTTTGGCACAAAAGCCGGTGCCAGAGAAGATGATTCTGGTTTGAAAATATTTGGCGAAGATTTCGGGGTGCTTACAGATACGGTTCCTGATCTACCTTCGGTCAACCTCTGTGACGCCGAGATAAAAGATTTTGTCTCCTGTATCCGGGAAGGGCGTGCGCCGATTACTACTCCGGCAGAAATTTTGGCGGTGAGCAAAATCATTGAGGGTATTTACCGTTCTGCCTCTTCCGGCAGAGAAGTTCGGTTATGACAAAATGGAAAAGTGGTTTTCATATGGTTGGCGCTGACGGCGGTGCATCTGTCCGGATTTTTGCGCCTAACCTGTTCTTGCGCCACCTTCCGTTATTATCGCCGGCAGATTCCCCTGATTTCTTATCAGAATGGTTTTTGAAAAGCGAAATAGCACAGATGAGAATGTGGTATGTTTTAGACAGATGAAAAGAAAGATCAAAATGTATAGTAAGGGGTTAACGCATAAGACTGCACTAGAAGGGACGGTAGAATACTTGCCCTTTAAGGAATTGCCTTTTCACGACTCCACCTGGGGTCTTTGTACCGGCGCCGATGGTAATATTTATATTGGAGCCTGCGGAGAGGCAACCGGGGGCTTAAGCGTCTTTATTCTCCGGTACCGGCCGGAGATAAAAGAATTAGAATATCTTATTGAAGTCGGACCTGAGCTCGGCGAACCACCTGACAACGGTCACGCCACACAGTCCAAGATTCATTATTGCCTTTTACCGGGTAGTGATGGCCTTTTATACTGCGCCACCCATGCTTCTGGTCCACCCTGGGGAGACCCGATTTGGAGTCCCTGGAACTGCTGGGACGATACCAAACGGTTCTTTCCTGGTTCCCACATTTTCACCTACAATCCAAAAACCAATCAGATTAGTGATTTGGGAATCGGACCGGTAAAAGAAGGAAGCCGCACCTTAGCTCTGGATGAAAAAAGGCATAAATTATACGGGATAACCTGGCCGCGTAATCACCTCTATGTCTATTACTTGGATAGCCGCAGGTATGAAGATTTGGGCCGGTTTGGTGATATAAACCCGCAGGCAATCTTCCTTGACCGCAACGGGAATGCTTATACCACCGACGACTACGGATATATCCTCCGGGTTGATGCGGATACTAACCAGATTCAAAAATTGACGGTTAAGTGTCCCCATGAAAATTACCGGCAGGGCTGGCATAATGTACCCTACGATGTTGTACCCGCACCGGACTGGTCCTGTTTTTACGGTACCGACTGGGGTTACGAATCGTACCTCTGGCGATTCAATCCCTACCAGGGAAAAGAAGGAACGATGGAAAGTTTTGGCCGGGCTTTTGGGCCGGCTGACCTCAAAACCATCAGTATGGAGGAGTGGCAAGTAAGAGCCATGGTCTTTGGCAGGGACGGAAAACTTTACTTCACTATGCGCCTGGGTTGGGAATCACCCCAGGAGACCTGGCTTCTGCGTTTTGACCCGGAAAGTTTAAAAAGAGAAAAGGTCTGTGCCCTGAAGTTTGGCGACCATCAACCACATGCAATGGCCAGCGCCACGCAGGATTTTTACGGCAACCTTTATTTTGCAGAAGCCGGCAATGCACCAACGGCCATCTACATCTATCATCCCAACAAAAGTTCTCTGAATAAAAAAGTCTTTTCCTGGAAAGATATCAAACAGTGGGGATAAAATAATGAGACTATTATCCAAGAACAAACCGTTAACAACGGATTTAAAAAAGGAATTAAAGAACCGGAAGTGGCCGGAAAAAGTGCCGATGCCAATAACAGATTACAGCCCGTTTGTAAAAGAAGGTCACCTGATTAATCGCGCTCTCCGGCTGCACAACAGAATATCCAAACCGATTTGTCCTGGAGAAAGTGCCATAACTTCATTATGCTGCGGTAATAACGGAGATGTTGACTAACGATACATTAAGTTGTATACTTAATGTATGGAAATAAAGTTACATAAGAATG